>CAJXGZ010000082.1 GCA_913053795.1 uncultured Rhodospirillales bacterium
TCCTCGCCGAGTCCCAATCTTTCGGCGATGACCGCATAGGGTCGCGACGTCAGCGGGAAATCACGCTGAAAGTTGTCGAAGAGGTTTATATCCAGACTGTTCATAGGCCGATCCTGTGAGCACGGGCGGTGAAGAAAATGCCACTCGGTTTCAAAGCCGGAAGGACAGCGACTTCTTTTAAGGAGGCGGTATCGTAAATTTTCAATTGATCCAGATCGCGCACCGATAACCAGACCTGTTCACCGCGTGGCGTAAACTCCATATGCAGGACGCCCGTACCCGGTTCCAGTGTCTTGATGATCGATCGTGTGGGCACGTCGATAACCTGCACGGTACCATTGTCCGGTACCGCAAAATTGACCCAGACGTGGCGGCCGTCGGGCCGTGCCATGACGAATACCGGCTGCCCATACACCGGAATCCGCGCCACCTGCCGCCAGCTTGAAAGATCGACGACCAGCACCTCATGGCGACCGACCGCAGGCACGAAGGCTAAACCACCGGCCACCGCCCAGCCTTCCAGGTGGGGCATTTTGTAAACGGGCAGTTTCTTCCGGCCTTTGCCGTAATCGCCGAGGATGCGCTTGACGCCGGCTTCCGGTTTCCACAGGTCCAGCAAGGCCATGCCGTCCTCGCCGAACAGCCCGGCGATATAGGTTCGGCCGTCGGGCGTGATCAGGGCGTCGTAGGGAAGGGCGCCCACGTTCTTGAACTTGGTGATGTGCGGCTTGGCCGGGTTTTTCATGTCGGCGATCCAGATCTCGCCGCCGTCATAAAGGGTAAAGACAAATTTCCGCCCCGGCGCGTCCACCAGGCCGACGGTTTTGGACAGCTCACCCCCGGAGCCGTAATCGGCCTTGATGTCGGCGACCATTTCCAGGGTTTTTGAATCGAAGACGCGCACCCCGCCCGGCTTATAGTTGGAGACGGCGACCAGGCTCCCGTCCTGGGAGACGGCGCCGCCGATGGCGTTGCCGCCCTGGATCACCCGCTTGACCAATTTCCCCTTCAGCATATCGATCTTGGACAGGCCGCCGTCGCGTCCGAAAACATAAGCGAAGCGTTCGTCGCGGGAATAAACGGCGGAGGCGTGGCTGAGGTCGCCAAGGCCTTCGATGCGGGCGATCCGCTCGCGTTTGGTGGTGTCGACCACCAGCACCGAGCCATCGGCCCTCTCTATGACAATGCCGAGATCACCGGTTCCCCGGAGCTCGGTAGCGCAGGCGGAAAGAACGCCGCCGAGAACGATGGAAAGGGCGAATACGGCCAGGAATTTGAGGGAGGCGTTCATTGGTTGTCCTTTCTTTGGCGCAGGACCTGGACCAGCCATTTGGCCTCGTCTGGATTGATAAAGGGCCGCCAGGGCGGCATCGGCGTTCCGGGAACGCCGTCAAGGATGATGGTGGCCAGGGTTTCGTCCGACTTGGCGGCGAGAATCGAGGACAAAAGGGCCGGGCCCAGTCCGCCCTTGCGCGTCATGCCGTGGCACGAGCCGCAATCATGCTTGAGCAGGTAAAGGAGCTCTTGGCGCCGTTCGGTTGCAATATCTGCGGAATAGGTGGTTGTGGGAATAAGCAGACAGGCGAGGGCGAGAGTCTTACGCACTGGCCGAGTGTTCTTCCTCGCCGTCGAGGACCGCATCCTCATAGACCAATCCTTGCCAATTCAGGTGCTCGGCCAAGCTGACCACCTGCCCAATGATGACCAAGACGGGGGCCTTGAATTCCAGCTTAACGCAGAGCGCGGGCAGCCGCTCGATGGTGGAGACGCATTGGCGTTGATCCGGTCCCGTCGCCTTGGTGGAGGCCGCCGCCGGCGTATCGGCCGGAAGCCCCGCGGCGATCAATTTTTTTGAAAGCTGGGGAAGGTTGGCGAGGCCCATATAGAAGACGATGGTGGTGTCGGGATCGGCCAGGCCGTCCCAATCCAGGACAAGCTCGGCGTCGGCCCGGCAATGGCCGGTGACGAATCTGACGCTGGTGGACAGGCCCCGGTGGGTCAGCGGAACGCCCAACGCGCTGCCGATGGCCGAGGCCGCGGTGACTCCGGGAACCACCTCGAAAGGCACGTCATGGCGGGAGAGGTAAAGCGCCTCCTCGCTGCCGCGGCCGAAAATGAACGGGTCGCCGCCCTTGAGCCGGATCACGGTGTGGTTGCTTTTGGCCAAGCTGACCAGAAGGTCGTTGATTTCTTCCTGGGGCATGTGGTGGTTGTGGGGCGCCTTGCCGACAAAGATGCGCGCCTTGCCGGGGGGGATCAGGTCGAGTATAGCCGATGAAACCAAACGGTCATAGACAACCACGTCCGCAATCATGAGAAGCCGCTGGGCCTTGACCGTTAACAAATCAGGGTCGCCAGGACCGGCGCCTACGAGATATACGCTGCTGACGTCGCTCACCTTAACCTCCCAGAATTAGAGCCTTCGCTTTTGTCCTGCTGTTGGGCCAGCTCCGCGTCCATTCTTTCCTCGAGCTTGGCCCACATGCGCGACATGATTTCGATGTCGTCGCGCGACAGCATCATGGCGAAGGCGAGGTAAACGTAAGGCGGCATTTCATTGGCGATGGAGGGATCGGCGACATAGGCGTGGGCGGCGCCTTTTTCGTTCCACACCACCGCCACATCGGTCGGCCCCAGATCGATGGTCTTGGATACTTTCAGGTTGTTCTTCATGGCGCCGCTTCCCCATGCATTTCCTGGTTTTCATTTATAGCACCCCTAACTCGCTCAAGGACGACAAAATCGTATGCGGGCCGCCCGGAGCGCGAGTCCCTGGAGACTTCGCGCCACCGGGCGCGGTCATAGTCTGGAAAATAGGCGTCTCCCTTGGGCGTGTCATGGACTTTGGTCAAGTACATGCGCTCCGCCACGGCCAGCGCCAGCCGGTAGATTTCCGCTCCGCCGATGATCATGATTTCGTCTTCGTTTCCGCCTGTGCCTAATTCCGCCGCCGTTTCAAGGGCCTCCTCGAAGCCGTGAGCCACATGGGCGCCCTCGGGGTGGAAGGATTTATCGCGGGTGATGACGATATTGGGCCGGCCCGGCAAAGGCTTGCCGATGGATTGAAAGGTCTTGCGCCCCATGACGATCGGCTTGCCCATGGTTAGCTCTTTGAATCTTTTCAAGTCCTCGGAAAGCCGCCAGGGCAGGCCGCCGCCGCGCCCGATGACCCCGTTTTCCGCTATCGCCACGATGATGGAAACCCGCATTAAACGGCCACCGGCGCTTTGATGTGGGGATGGGGGTCGTAGCCTGAGAGTTCGAAGTCCTCATACCTGAAGCCGAAGATGTCCTTGACGTCCGGGTTGACGGTCATGGCGGGCAGGGCTTTGGGCGCGCGCCCGAGTTGCAGGTCCGCTTGCTCCAGGTGGTTGGAATAGAGATGAGCGTCGCCGAAGGTGTGCACGAAGTCCCCCGCCTCATAGCCCGTAACCTGGGCCGCCATCATGGTGAGCAGGGCGTAGGAGGCGATGTTGAAGGGAACGCCCAGGAAAATATCGGCGCTGCGCTGATAGAGCTGACACGACAGCTTGCCGTCAACCACATAGAACTGAAACAGGCAATGGCAGGGCGGCAGCGCCATGTTTTCGATTTCCGCCACATTCCAGGCGCTGACCATGAGGCGCCGGGAATCGGGGGTGCTCTTGATTTGCGCGATCAGGTTGGCGATCTGGTCCACGGTCCCGCCGTCCGGCGTCGGCCATGCCCGCCACTGGGAGCCGTAGACGGGTCCCAGATCGCCGTTGTCGTCGGCCCACGCGTCCCAGATGGAGACGCCGTTGTCGTTGAGGTATTTAATGTTGGTGCCGCCCTTGAGGAACCACAGAAGCTCATGAATGATGGACTTCATGTGCAGCTTCTTGGTAGTGATCAGGGGGAATCCCCGGGCCAGATCAAAACGCATCTGATAGCCGAACACGGAGTAGGTTCCGGTGCTGGTGCGGTCCTCCTTGAAGGCGCCCCGCTTGCGCACATGCTCCAGTAGGTCCAGGTACTGTTTCATGGGGCCACTTTACCTTGCCTTACGGTTCCCCCCAATCCTTTATTCACGTTAAACTGTCTCTCTTTGCCGAAAGGGCGCCATTAAGATGATACAGGCCACTAAGTGGGGGCGAATTGTCCTGGTGGCTCTTGCGCTGGCCGTCGCCGTGGCCGCGCCGGCCTATGTCATGCGCAAGCCGTTGTTGACGTGGGCCATTACCCAAGCGCTGTCCTCGCAAGGAGTCGATGGCGCCCAATTCAAGGTGACCCTGGTCCAGCAAAATGTCCTGAAGATGGAGGACATCCGCTTAGGCGCGGACCTCAGCCTTCGCTCGCTGAGTCTTTTTTTTACGCCGTTGGGGCTGATAATGGGCCGCGTCGAGGCGGTTAATCTGGTCGGCCTGGAGATCAACGCTTCCGAGCCGGAAGCGGGGGTTCTCGGCCTGATCCTGAAGCAGTCGTCATCTCAAGAAGGGGACTTAGCCGCGGCGCTGGAGCTTCCGGCGATTAACATTCATGGGGCTCTGATTCGCGGCTCCCGGCAAGGCGTTGATTTTTCCATCCTTGTGGATGGACGCGTCGCTCCCGATCTGTCGGCCTCCTTGGATCTCGCCGCCGAGGGAACCATGGAATCCGCTGGCGAGTCGCTCAAGGCGCAGTTGCTGAACGCCCGGATCGTGCTGGAAACGAAGATGGAGGACGCGCGGCAGGTCTCCGTCAAGGCGGTGTTTTCAGGCGACGTCTATTCCCCATGGGCGGAGCGGTTTGATCTGTCCGCGGACGGCGATTTTTCCTGGAGCGCCAGCGGACTTCTTGGCGAACTCCGCCCTGTCCTGAAGAATATCTCGTTTACGGCCGGAGACGTGACTGTGCGGGGCCTTTCAGCCAAGCTCCGCATCCCCGTCTTTAAACCCAATGAAGAAATCGTCATCGGCGTCGATGAAGGACAAGCGGGGCTCGGCCTTGCCGGCAATTGGCTTTTCCTTAAGAAGATGGCCGCCAAGGTCGCCGTCAACCCGGAAACCTTGGCCGTTGCCGTGACCTTGAACTCAGGAACCGTGATTCACGACGCCCTCGAGCCCTTGTTCAAGCCGGTGGCGGTGAGCGGCGCCGGCAATCTTGACGGCGACGCCCTGAACTTCCACGCCATGGCGTCCTTCCTGCAAAGGGAGGACGGCGGCGGCGATATTCTGGTCAAGGGAAAGCACGACTTGGCGCTGGGCGAGGGCCGGGCCGCCGTCACCCTGTCGCCGCTCTCCTTTTTTCCCTCCGGGCCGTTTCCCAGCGATCTGTCCGCCCTGTTGAACGGCCTTAAAGAGGTCAGCGGCTCCGTTAAGGGCGAAACCAACATCCATTGGATAAACGGCGCTTACGACGGAGCGGCCGGTTTGGTTCTGGACGGCCTGTCCTTTACCGTCGGGACCACCGAAGTCGCGGGCCTCTCCACCACCTTGCGCCTGGACGGACTTAACCCGCCGTTTATGAAGCAGTTCCAGGAAATCAGCGCCGCCCGCGTCGCCGACGCCATTTCCCTGGACAATCCCCTCGTTCGTTTCAGGTTGAAGGAAGGGGGCGATGAAATCCTTGTCAAGCGCGCCCAGGCCGGTCTCATAGACGGCCTTCTCGCCGTTGACGACGCTTCCATCGACATGTCCGCCGCCGCCAACAAACTCACTTTGAAGCTGACGGGCATGGACCTGGCGAAGATGATGAAACTGCTTGATATCGACGGCGTTTCCGGATCCGGCGTCCTCAACGGCGCCATGCCCATGGAAATCCGTGAAGATAGGGTCCTGGTCCTTGACGGCCGGATGGATGCGGCGGGACCGGGCGTGCTGCGCATCCTCTCTCCCCAGGCCAAGCAGGCGCTGTCCGGCGGCGGCGAACAAGTGGATCTGCTTTTGCAGGTGTTGGAGGACTTCCGCTACAAGCGCCTGTCGTTGAAGGTGAATAACGATGAACTGGGCGAGTCCAGCATCCGCCTTGGAATCGAAGGGGCCAACCCGGCGGTTCTGGACGGCTTTCCTTTCATCCTCAACATCAATCTATCCACCAACATGAATAGGGTTCTCGCCATGTTGCTGGATGTCTACCGTTTCTCCGACCGCGCCATGCGCTCCGCCACCGGCCTTGAGCGGTAATACTTTCGCACACGGTCTTAGGGCCAATTGCCGAGTCTGAAAGAGTCGTGTATTGTTTAAGAATGGAACGCGCGGTCATTATTTTTGGCATGGTTTTATTAAAAGGTTTATAGATGATGAAAAGGTTCCCGTTCGCCGCCATAGCCGTCATTCTTGCCGCCTTCACCGTGGCTTGCTCGCCGACCGTGAAGGTGGAGGCGCCGACGGAGCCGATCACCATCAACTTGAACATCAAACTCGACGCCGTGGTGCGCCTGAAGATAGAAGAAAAGGCGAGAGGCGACATCAAAGCTAATCCGGAGATATTCTGATGAAGCGGTATCTTTACACAATCCTGACGTCATTGATGGTGGTGGCCGCGCTGGGACTTAGCCCCGCTCCCGCCGCCGCCCAGTCCCTGGACCAGCTTCGCGCCTCGGGCGCCGTCGGCGAAGGCGCTGACGGTTTTGTGCGGGTGCGCACTCCCGGCGGCGGCGCCCAGGCCGTGGCCGATACGGTGAACGCCAAGCGCCGCGCCATCTACTCCAAGCGCGCCGCCGAGCAAGGGGTGGCGCTCGAAGAGGTCGGACGCGTCTATTTCGATCAAATCATCAACAAGGCGCCGGCGGGGACTTGGTATCTAAACAAGTCGGGCGCCTGGGTGCGGAAATAGGCTCCATCGTCTAAGAGCCTCTGGCATGCGCAAACGGATTTTTTTTATTATCATTGTTCTCGCCGCCTTTGTTTTTACCGGCGGCGCCTTGGCGCAGGACGATCCCCGCGACCGAATCCCCGCATTGCTGAATAATGTTTTGGAGATAAATAAAACGGGCAAGGCCATCTCATGGTCAAACGCGGCCACCGGCAATTCCGGCGAGATCACCATCACCAAGACGTATGTCCTGGGCCGGGACACCAATTGCCGCGACTACGCCCGCACCACCAATTTTCCCAACGGCGGCGGGTTCGAGGTGACGGGAACCGGTTGCCGCAACAAGACGGGCAATTGGAATCTGGAGGAAGGCGCGCCGAAAAATATTGACGTCGCCAAGGCCCCCGCCAAGGTTTCCGCCAAGGCCCCCGCCAAGGTTCCCGCCAAGGTCTCCGCCCCAGCGAAGAAGCCCTCGCCGCCGGCCGTCAAGAAACCCCGCGTCAAGGTCAAGGCGCTGAAGAAGGTTCCCGTTTCGCTCGGCGGAACCGTCCCGTCAAAATCCGACGACTACTGATGGGCCTGGACAAAAGCATCCTTGAAGATTGGGAAATCGTCGCGCCCATGGGACACGGGGCTTTTTCCAAGGCCCATCTGGCGCGGCGGCGGAGCGATGGACTCAAGGCCGTCATCAAGGCGTTCGCCGGCGGCGGCCTGGACCGTTTTGAGCGTGAGGCGCGGATTCTCGCCGCCGTCAATCACGCCAACGTCATCCGCCTCTTGGACCAAGGCCGGGATAGCGAAAATGCTTGGCTGGCCTTCGCTCACGAGGGCGGCGAAACCCTTGAGGCGGTCTTGTCCCGATCCAAGGGAAAGCTCGACGAGGCGCGCATCCTCTCGATTCTCGGCGGCCTTCTCGACGCCCTGGAGAGCCTGCATGGGGCGGGATATCTGCACCGGGACATCAAGTCGACCAACATCCTCGTTCGCCCCGGTGATCGTCCGCTGCTGCTGGATTTCGGCGCCGCCCTGCCGATCGGCGACCAATCCCCGGACAGCCATGATTTCAGCGAACTGACGCCCGGCTACGCGCCGCTTGAGCAGTACAGGCAAGGCGGCGGCCCAGGCGGGGGAGAAGGGCCGTGGACGGATATTTACGCGCTGGGGGCCGTACTCTATAGAATAGCCGCCGGCAAGACCCCCGTGGACGCGCCGGCCCGTTTCTCCGGGGAGGATCAGGAGTCCGCGGCGCGCGCGGGGCGGGGGCGTTATTCACGGGGGCTTCTCAAAACCATCGATTGGGCGTTAATGTTGGACCCGAAAGACAGGTTTTTCTCCGCCGCCCAATGGAAGGAAGAGCTATAGCTTTGAGAACATGGCTCCATTTCAAGACATGATTGACGACGGCGTTCCGCCCACCGTCCGCATCCAACGGCTTCTCGCCGACGGCTCCAAGCCGCCTTCCAAGGGCAAGCGCAAACGCCCGAAGAAGGTCCGTGCCGCGAAGCCGAGAAACGTCAACGCCTGGCGGATCGCCTCGCGCATGGTCTTGCTGGCGGCTTTGATCATCGGCGTCGTCCATGTGTGGCCCATCCTCGTCGGCTGGAGCAAGGCGGAATGGGTCATCGACGCCAACGGCGGCGGCGACGCCAAAACCATCGGCGAAGCGCTGGCCCTGGCGCGGGACGGCGCCATTATCCGCATCAATCCCGGCTCCTACCCTGAGTCCCTGACCATCGTCAGTCCCATCCGCTTGATGGGCGCCGGCGAGACGTCGCTGGAGGTGGTCATCACGTCCAAAAAAGGACCTTGCCTGCTGGTGACGGCCGAGAGCGGATCGGTGAGCAAGTTGAGCCTTGTCGGCGCCGGGGAAAAAGGAACCCCGTGCCTGGACCTGGCCGGCGGCCGATTCAACGTCGAGAACACGCGCATCACCAACAGCGCCGGTCCCGCCGTGCTGGTGCGGGGCATGGCCGACCCCATCATCCGGGGTAACCGGATCATGGGCGTTGACGGTCCCGGATTGCTGATTACGGAAAAGGCGCGGGGCACCTTCACCGATAACACCATTTCGCTCACCACCTACCCTGGAATCATCGTCAAGGGCCAAGCGGCGCCCCTCATCGCCAGCAACCGCATCGAGAATGCGGGGCAAGCGGGAATCCTGGTTACCGGCGGCGGGCGTTTTTTGGATAACGTCATCTCGGACAGCGGCAAGTCCGGCGTCGAGGTGCGCGGCGGCGGCGACCCCGTTTTCGTCGGCAACCGCATCGAGTCTTCGAGGGAGGCCGGGGTCTATATCCATGCCTTTTGCGGTGGTGACG
>CAJXGZ010000083.1 GCA_913053795.1 uncultured Rhodospirillales bacterium
GTCCCGCCAACTACACCCAGAAATTCTACGGCCCCAGCACCATGCGGCTGGGAATCGAAAAATCCCGGAACCTGATGACCGTGCGCCTGGCCCAGACCATCGGCATGAAGCGGGTGTCCGACTACGCGGTGAAATTCGGGATCGTTGATAAAAAGATGAAGACCTTGGCCATGGCCCTGGGCGCCGGCGAAACAACGCTGCTCAAACTGACAAGCGCTTACGCCATGCTGGTCAACGGCGGTAAAAAAATCACGCCGACACTGATTGACCGCATTCAGGACCGCCACGGAAAAACCGTTTTTCGTCACGACAAGCGCAAATGTCCGTCCTGCGCGGCGGTCGCCTGGACCACCCAGGAGATTCCGCAGCTTCCCGACACGCGCAAATCCGTTACCACTCCCTCCAGCGCCTATCAGGTGGTGTCCATGTTGCAGGGCGTGGTCGAGCGCGGAACCGGCAAGCGCATTAAAGCGGTGGGCAAGCCTCTGGCTGGCAAAACAGGGACCACCAACGACAACAAGGACGCCTGGTTCATCGGCTTCTCGCCTGATTTGGCGGTGGGCGTGTTCGCCGGGTTCGACATGCCCAGCACGTTGGGCGAGAAAGAACAGGGCGCGACCGTCGCCGGGCCCATTTTCCGCGACTTCATGATTGAAGCGCTGGCCGGACAGCCCGCCATTCCGTTCCGGATTCCGCCGGGCATCCGTCTGGTCAGGGTCAACGTGCAAAGCGGCAAACTGGCCGCGCAAGGAGACCGCCGGGTCATCCTGGAAGCCTTCAAGCCGGGAACCGTGCCGACGGGACAGTCCATGGTTCTGGAAGGGCGCACTTTTGGATTTGACGCCCCGGCCACCGGCACCGGCGGGCTTTATTAAGGATCTTCGGGGAATTCCGGGGAAGGTTAGGGGCGCATGAGCGCTGATACATTCTCCCTGGATGACCTCCTGAGCGAAGGCCAGCGTGGCGGTGAATTGCGCGCAGGGCTAGTCCAGGCGGTCGCCGCGGGGGCGACGGATCCCGCCCTGTGTCTGCAATTCGCCATGCTTTGCAAGGCGCGGGGTCAGTTTGGAATGGCCCTGTGGTTTCTTGGGACCGGCTTGAAGAAGGCGCCGCTTGGCGAGGAGAAATGGCCAAGCCTGGTGGCGGAGTCGCTGATGGGCGCCGCCAGAAGCCAAACAGGCGTGGAGAAGGGGCTGTCGGCGCTTGTGGGGGCGCTCGACCGGCTGGGCGCCGATATGTACGAAAACTGCATGGACGCTGTCGCCGCGGCGTTAGCGGGCCATCCTGAAAAGGCCCGCGAATTGGCGGATCATTTGGAGAAATTGGAGGCGTTTCGCGCCAGCGAGACGGTCCTTTGCGTAATGTTCGCGGTCCGCCAGTTCGCGGGCGACCTGAAGGCCGCCGGCGAAATCGCGAAAAAGATCATGAATTCGCCGCGCCGGAACCGCTGGACCTACCGGGCGCTGGCCAAATGGTCCGCTCTGAAGGGCGATTACGCCAAAACGGAGGAATTATGCAAACGGGCGATCCGGGAACATGGTCCCGCGACCAGGGTCATGGGGGAACTCATCGCCGCTCTCTACTGCCAAGGCAAGAAGGAGGAGGCCCGGGAATTTCGCGACCGCCTGAGCCGCGCCACCAATGCCGAGGGGCGTTTCAAGGCGCGGGTCGAGGAAGTCAGCCAGTGGGCCGAACAGCTTCGCCAAGCCATGGAGGAAAAACGCGAAGACGGCGGCGCTCTCTTCAATATCGGCGCCGCCGCCAACTACGCGGAAGAAAAAAAGGCGCGTGAATATTGGTGCGCCCACCTTGAGGAATCGGCGGAGGAGAACGCCTACCGCAACGTCAACGCCTATACCAATTCAGTCATGTTCGGGCGCGCCGAGGAGCTTCTCGCCGAAGACCCTGGGATCAAAAAAATCATCAACTACGGAACCCTGTGCGGCGTCAGGGAGAACGCCCTGGCTCAGCGTCATCCCGATTGCCTGTTCGCCGGCTACGACATTTCCAAGCTGGCGACGGAAATGAACCGCGAGCGCTTCAAACGGGAAAATCTGTCGTTTAGCTCCGATCTGGACGGCTTGCTTGCTGAATTCGAGAAAACCCCCGGCAAGACCCTGTTGGTTCACTGCCGCACCGCCGACGTGATGTTCCCTGAAGCCCTCAAGCGGGTGTACGAAAACTGCCATGCCCATGGCGTCGATTTGATCCTTTCGGCGGAATATTTCGGTTTTTGCATCGCCGCCTTCGACTATCCCGACTTCAGCGCCCCCGACTGCGGCGCCGAGCCGGTGGACACCCTGCATTGGGACGGCATTTTGATGGTCCATAACTACGGCAAGATATTTCCCGAGACCGGGTACGAGGCGACGTCGTCGGCATTCCGCCCGACGCCGCTGCTGACGCATAGCCACGGCAAGCAAGAGACCTTGTTGATCCGCCTCGTTTTGGCCCGGCGTAAGGCCCGGCGTAAGGCCCGGCGTAAGGCCCGGCGTAAGGAAAGATGACGATGGAAATCGCGGCGTTTTTGGGGACTCAGGCCTTTGGCAATTTCATTATGTACCATTTGTGCGCGGCGTCCGTCGCACGGGCCTTTCCGGGGAGCCGTTTTACAGCCGTCTATCGCGACGACAGGCCGTATAAGAACTTGATCACCTTGATGAATCCCTATGTCGCAAGAACCCTAAAGGTCTCCGAAAATCCGGCAAAGGTTATTCCCCTGGACTGGTTCGACGGAGACTCCGATGAGGCCCTCGACAAGCCCGATATTTTTCTCACCCCGTCAATGCTGGACATGGCGCGCTGTCCGCCGCCGGCGCCGGGACTGCGCATGCCGCCGGAAATGGTCGAGCCCCTATCGCGTGCGCTTGAAGGGCGGGGGGTCGGCCGGGACCGGTGGTTCGTCTGCGTCCACATGCGCGAGCCGAATTACCGTTTTCGCGACGGCTTGGATCAAGAGCGCAACGTGGATCCAAAAAGCTATGTCCAGATGATCGAAAACATCGTCAAAAAACAAGGCGGACAAGTGGTGCGGCTGGGCGACCCCTCGATGACGCCATTGCCGGAAATGGACGGGCTAATCGATCTCAGCCGGGACGAAGGCAGTTTCCCCGAGCAAGCGTTCGCGGCCAGCCGGGCGCGCTATTTCATCGGCTCCGAAACCGGCCCCACCCAATTGGCCAGCGCCCTGAAGACGCCGACGGCGGTCACCAACACCTGCTTCAAGATCGGCGTGTGGAATGACGGCGACGTGGTGTTGGTGAAAAAGTTCGTGACGCCCAAAGGCGGCGCCATCCCGCCCGCCGAGTTACTGGAGATGGGCGCCTTGACCATGCACACCATGCACCCTGCGGGGCTTAAATTGGTCGACAATACGCCCGAGGAATTGATCGCCGTCGCCAATCACATGTACGAGATGACGTTGGATTGCGAGGGTTGGCGGGAAGGGCCGGCTTTGGGGGCGCAAGAGTCTTCGCATGGACCCCCGCATGGGCAAAGCATCACCCTGCCCCTTGAATGGCGCCACGCCCATGACATCGCGAATTTGACGCTCTGGGAATAGTTATTCCCAAAACGTCAACAGGGGCTTATCGCGCATGGGGAACGGGAAGGCCACCCCGTCGGCCGCTTCGACGTTGATCTCGTCGGGTTTGGCCCGCCAACCCTGGCGTCCGGAGGTGAGATCGCGCATGTGGTCCGAAACCGCGATCAGCTCTTTCGTTGTATTTTCCAAACATTTAGCGCCCTTGGGGGGCGCTTCGTCCAGGTAGCCTTTTTCGAAAGCCGCGCGGGTTGTGAGGGGTTTTCCGCCGGGCTCGGCGATTCTCTTGGCCAGCACGACGTCTCCCTTGTTCCACATCCTGCCGGCGTATTGCAGGGCGTTGGTGGCGGCGCATGGCGTTCTGAAGGCCGAGGCCAGTACAGTGGAATCATAAACGTCGCCCATGAAATAGCGGGCCTGGCTGATGGCCGTTACGTGATCGGGCAAGGAGTTGAGGCTTTGGCTCAAGTGGACCACGCCTTTCATTTCCAGGGTTTTCGCCGCCTCGGGCGCTCCGATGAGGACAACGCGGCCGCCTTGGCTGTCAATGATGTGGCTGATCAGCGGAAGGTGGCTTTCCGGGTTTCCGCTCACATGCAGGCAGGCGAACCAGTGGTTCGGGTCCAACCCGCGTTCGGCCAGGGATTTCGACAAATGCTCCGCGCGTTCGGGAGGAAGGCGAAGCAGCGGCGGCGTCTCGGCCAGACCGGAAAGGCGCGCCAGGTCGCAGCGAAGCATGCCCGGCAAGAGGATAACGTCGGGTTGGTCCAGGCGGATCTCCTCCCATTGGGGCTCGGAGCATTTAACGGGGGCGAAGACGCCGATATCGAACCAATCAATGGGAATGGTCACATCGGCGCCGGGATCGGCCTTCATCTCCAAGTTGATATAGGGGTTGCACTGGGTGATGAATTCCCTGTACGGCGGGTGGTTTTTGAAAATGGCCGCCACATAGGCGCTCAGCGGCCGGGTCAGCGCCGCCGCCGCCATGTTCTGGCGCACGAAATCGCCGAGCCCCTCGCCGGCGAAGAAAACGATGACTTTGCGGGCCTTGCTCTTTTCGGCCTTTTCACTCTCGGTGAAGGCCTTCAGCCGTTGCGCGAAGTCGTCACCTAGTCTGTCTGGCGCTGTGCTGTCTGGGATTTTAGAGCTATTCATTTGGTTTCGATGTTTTTTAATTCCGTTCAATTCGAGGAACTATACCCGGAGGATTAAGAGCCAAGAAAGGCGTTTATTTCCTTTTCCACAAGTTATTAACGCTATTTTTCCGCGCCGTCATGCTCTTGTCAGTTTAATCTGTTAGAGAGCCCAAAGTTTTAGGGGGGGGTAAGTTTCATTGAAACTATTATTTGTCTTCGTATGCGAAGAAAGCGTTGCGCCGCTTCTTGATGAGTTGCGGCGCAAAGAAATAGACCTTTTATGGAAGCGGGTTGAAACGTCGGAAGCGATGCTAAAAGCCCTCGCCGGCGGGCAGTGGGACGCCGTGCTTTTCGAGGACGCCATGGCCGGGCTCGGCGTCGCTGAAGCATTGGATGTCATGGAGGAAAACGGCCGCGGCGTTCCGTTTATCGTTATTACCGAAAAGGGCGGCATGGAGCCCTTTGTATCCCTGGTCAAACGGGGAGTCAGCGATTTCGTCGTCAAGGACGATCTTAAAAGTTTGGCGCCGACCATAGAGCGCGAACTCCGTTGCAGCCGTCTCAGGCGTGAAATCAGCCGCAACGAAGAAGAAATCCGGCGCTTGGCCAATTACGATTCCATGACCAATCTGCCCAATCGCCGGTTGCTTATCGAACGTCTGACCCACGGCATCAAGCGCGCCAAGCGCCAAAAATATCTTTGTTCCGTGCTGTTTTTGGATTTGGATAATTTCAAGTCCGTCAACGACGAGTTTGGCCACCATAGGGGCGATGCTTTGTTGCAGGAAACCGCCCAGCGCCTTCAGTCCTGCATCCGCGAATCGGACACCGCGGCGCGCACCGGCGGCGATGAGTTCATCATCGTCCTGGAGGATGTGGACAACGAAAACCGTGGGGCGCGAGTCGCCGACAACATTCTCGACGCCTTGAGGAGGCCGTTTATCCTGGGGGACGACGAGGCGGTTGTTTCCGCCAGCATCGGCATCGCCGTTTACCCGTTCGATGGCGATGACGCCAAAACGCTTCTGGTGAGAGCGGACGTGGCCATGTATCAGGTGAAAAACGAGGGGCGGAATGGATTCAAGATGTTCAAGCCGGGAATGGAGGCGAAAAATCCTCGTTTCCGGCAAAATGATCGGGAGACGGCGTCCGGGGATGCGGGCAAAGCCGTCTTGCCGCTGTCCTGGATGCGCTCCAAATCACGGATTATTAGGGCGCTGGCGCTTCATACCGGGGTCCTGATGTTTTTCGCCGCTGGAATTTTCTTCATGCTCTGGAGCAATCCCTCCGGCATGAAAATCGCCAACGAAAAGATGTTGGATTTCGACCCCAACATGGCGACGTCCGCGGGTGGCGGCGGCATTACCTGTAAAAAGCTTTAATCAGTCCGCATACGCGGCGGATTTGACCCTCCGTCAGGAACTGGTGGTGGGGCAGGGACAGGATGCGCCGGGACTGGCGCTCAACCATCGGAAAGTCTCCCAGCTTGTAGCCGAACCCTTTAGCCGCCGGTTGCAGGTGGAGGGGCGTGGGGTAGTGCACGGCGGAGCCTACACCGTTGTCCTTCAGGCGCCGTTGCAGTTCGTCGCGGCGGTCTACTTGAGCGACGAACATGGTGAAGGTGTTGTCCTCATAGTCCTTGTCCGGCGGGATAAAGGCGATTTCGCCGTCAAGCAGCTGCCGGTACAGGGCGACGTTTTTCTTGCGCGTTTTGATGATTTGGCCGAGGCGCGGCAGGCGGTAACGGAGAATCTCCGCCTGCAAGACGTCCATGCGCGAGACGAAGCCGAACTCCACCACCGTATCGCGGTCGACCAGCCCGTGATTCCTCAAGCGGCGGAGGCGCTGGGCGATTTCATCGTCGTCGGTGGTGACCAGGCCGCAGTCGCCGCAGGAGTTGAAAATTTTGAGGGGATGGGCCGAGAAACAGCCGAGATTTCCCAATGATCCCGCCTTGCGTCCCTTGTATGACGCCCCCATGGCTTGCGCCGCGTCCTCGATGACGGCGAGTCCATGTTTGTCCGCCAAGGCGAGAATGGGGTCCATGTCACAGATGCGTCCCGTCAGATGCACCGGCATGATCGCCTTGGTTCGGGACGTCAGGGCGGCTTCGATGCGTTCGGCGTCCATGTTTTGGTCGCCGCCAACATCCACGAACGCCGGCTTGGCGCCGACGTGGACAATGGCGCCGGTGGAGGCGATAAAGGAGTTGGGCGGGGTGATCACCTCGTCCCCCGGCCCGACGCCGAGGCATTTCAAGCCGAAAATCAGGGCGTCGGTTCCCGAGTTAAGCGCGATGCAGTGCTTGACGCCGACAAACCGGGCGACCTCTTCCTCGAGGCGGCCGATGGCCGGGCCGCCCACGTAATTTCCGCTTGCGAGGACGCTTTCGATGATCGGCATGAGTTCGTCGCGCTCGTCGGCGAACTGCTCGGCGATGGCCACATATGAAATGGTGGGAAGAGTTTCCACGGAGGTCCTATCTCGTCCGGTAAAATTCGCGGACGGTCTCGATAACGATGTCTTGTTCTTCTTGGCTTAGGTGCTGGTCCACCGGGAAGGTGATCATTTCGCGGGCGTGTCTGTCGGTCACCGGAAAGTCGCCGGGCTTGTAGCCGAATTGCTTGAGGCCTTGCTGCTGGTAAAGGGGGATCGGGTAATGGATTTTGGCCTCGACGCCCTTTTCCAGGCAATGGCTCAGCAATTCGTCCCTGTCCTCGGCGAAGACAATATAAAGAAGATAGATGTGCTTGACGCCTGGCTGCCGGCCGGGGATGCGGATTTGGGCGATGTCGGCCAGACCTTGATCATAGTAGCGGGCGCGCTCGATGCGCCTGACGGCGATGTCCTCGGCCTGGGCCAGCATCCACGAGCCGACGATGGCTTGCAGGGAATCCAGCCTGGTGTTGCAGCCCATGATCTCGACCTCGTCGCGGGTCTTGAGGCCGTGGTTGCGAAGCAGGCGGAGCTTGCGGTCCATTTCGCCGTCGTTGGTCATGACGACGCCGGCGTCGCCCCAGACGTTGATCAGCTTCAGGGGGTGCATGGAGACGCCGGCGGCTATGCCCCAGGTTCCGGCCTTCTTGCCGTCGTATTCGCCGAGCATGCTTTGGCAGGCGTCCTCGACCACCGGCAGCCCATGGCGGCCGGCGATGTCCATAAGCCGGGGCATGTCGACCATGGCGCCGGTCATGTGAACCGGCATGATCGCCTTGGTCTTGGGCGTGATGGCGTCCTCCAGGTGGTCCAGGTTCATGCAGAACGTGTCGTCGCAATCGATGAACGCCGGACGGGCGCCGGTTTCATGGATGGCGCCGACGGTGGCGATGAAGGTGTGGGCGCAGGTGACGACCTGGTCGCCATGGCCGACGCCAAGGGCTTTTAAGGGGAGCTTCAGGGAATCCGTGCCGGTGCCGACGCCGATGGCGTGCTTGACGCCAAGCAGGTCCTCGAAGGCCCGCTCGAAATCGTCGACCGGCTTGCCAAGCGTGAAATCGCCGCTCAGCACCAATTCGCGGATGGCGTCAAAGATCTCATCGGGCTCGGCGAACTGCTGAGCCAAGGGCGAGTAACGGACCTTGACGCTGGCTTGATCAGACATGCGTTGCTTTTATCACCAGAAGACAGCAACGGCAAATAATGCTAGTAATTCCGGATGTCCGACCATCAAAAACAGTTGTTGTCAAGCCTGCAAAGGGAGTTTCAAAAGGACCCCGAGGGCTACCAAATCAACAAGGCGATCGGCCGATTATTGATGGAGATTAGAAAATCCCAACTCCACGCCGAGCCCTATTTGCGGCAAGCCCTTTCCCACAATATCAAAGATGAAGAGACCAAGTTCCTGCTGGACGGCCTCGGCCATATTTTCAAAATCAAGGGCAAGTACGGCGAAGCCGTCGATCTCTACAAAGTGGCGCGCCAATATTGTCCGGAGTCCGTCGACTTCGCTTTCAGGCTGGGGGACGCCCTTTTCCAGGTCGGCGAGGCCGAGGAAGCCGCCGCCATTTTCAACGAGACCATTACCCGGCTCCAAGATTCGGCGAAGGCGAACTCGGCGAAGAAGAGAGAACCCCTCACCCATGTGCTGGAGCCGAACGCGGTTATCCGCCGTTTCTTCGGCGAACTGGCGGCCAAGCTGGACCTTTATTTGAAGGCCCGCGAATTGGGGATTGTTGAGTCGGAAAAAGCCATCCTTTTCGTTCCAAACAATGAAGTGTGCAACCCCTGTCTGCTGGATTATTGGAGGCGTTACATCACCGTAGAAACCGGTATCGATGACAACGATGGAAATGCGGTGTTCTTGGATTACTACGCCTTGCCGGGCGGCCTGACGTTGCACCGCGACCTGGCGCACCGGGCGGTTCAGAACATGTG
>CAJXGZ010000084.1 GCA_913053795.1 uncultured Rhodospirillales bacterium
CTGCCCGGCGCCGGCGGGCGGGGCCGCCGCCAGGGACAGGAATCCGATCACCGGCAAAAGCAGTTTTGTTTTCTCGAACATGCCCAATCCACCATGGTTTTTTCAACCGCCCGCAGCCTTCCAGCCGGGCGCGATCACCGATGCGTGGCGGTGTTTGCTTAAGGTGCAAATGGGTGGTGGGATAATTGGAAACAACAAGTATTTTTACTTTATGGTTTCCGGAATTACCCATGTCCCGCGTCAGCCGCCGCTTTCCCGAACCGAACCAATGCCCGGCGTTAGGCGGCATATGCTTTGGAAGTTGGTATTAGGGTTCAAACAGTCCTTTTATTTTGGCCTGCATGTCTTGAGCCGCCTTAAAAGGATCGTTCGCTTCCCTTATTGGGCGGCCCACCTCTATGTGATCGGCGCCATTCATGAATGCTTTTTCTACATTCACGGTTCTTTTTTGATCATCCGTATTTTCCACGGGTCTAATCCCTGGGCAGACAATCAGAAAATTGCCGCCTAGCTCATCCCTTAGATCCGCGGCTTCCATGCCGGACGAAATTACGCCGTCGCAACCTATCTCCAACGCCCGTTGCGCCCTGGAAAGCACCAATTGGTGGACATCAACTTTGAAGCCAAGGGCAAGCAGGTCTGCATTATCTAGGCTTGTCAGGACCGTTACGGCTAGAATTTTTATGCTATTTTTCTCAGCGCAAGCAGCCCGCAAGATTTGGTCATTCCCATGGACAGTAACAAACTCTGCTTTCTTGCCGCGCAATTGACGAACGGCGGAAGCAACAGTCCGGGGAACATCAAAAAACTTTAAATCTACAAGAACTTTTTTCCCTTGGTCATGCAGCCAATCGAGCAAGCCAAAATATTCACCGGCCATGAATAATTCCAGGCCGATTTTGTAAAACGCCACTTCATCGCCCAATAGATTGACGAGCTTTTTTGCTTCTTGAGCGTCAGGCGTATCAAGCGCCAAGATTAACCGCTCACGCCAAGGCATTTTTTTCGATGAAAGACCAATAAGGGAAGGTGCCGCCATTTTGTTCAAACTGGGTTCAGCCAATGCAGCGATTGCGGTCATGGCCCCTGCTCCCTTAAAAATCGACGGGGCAAGTGCGGAACGCTTTCGTGTAGACAACCGCGCAGGCCCTGTCCAGTCTATATGTGCGAATTGGGTCGGAAATTATCATTACGGCCTCCCTAACCACTACATCTTGTGCCTCAGCCTCGGGAAAATGTCAATATCTAATTAGATACTAGATAGCTATTAATTAGCTATTCCAATGGTGCTAGTGTCATACACCTTATGGCAAAATCGTCCAAGAAGAGCCCGCCCCCGCCGCTGAATCCAAGCGTCCCAGCGCACACTCATCGGTATTTTCAGCAGTTGCGGAAGACAGGGGTCCACGGCACGACAATTAGCGAGGTGGCGCGGACTTTGATCTACGACCAAATTAAGTATCTTCTCAAGAAGGGAGCGCTCAGGTGGGAATATGATGAGGGCGATGACGAGGATAGTGGGAGAGACACCAATTAGCTACCCTTGGCCCCGTTCACGAAGATAGCGATTGCGGCCAACAGATGGCGCAGCGGAAGTTTGCGGCTTTATAAGCCGCCGCTTTCCTGAACCGAACCAATGTCTTGAAAAATGCATTGTGGCGGCGAATTTAATTTCTTATCTATCAAATTAAGAATAATTATAAGAGCCGTGATAAAATCGGATGTCTATAATAAAGCTCTAAAGCAAGAAAGCGGATACTGGCATGAATCAAGGGATTATGGCCGCTGGGGCCGTGGGCGGCGCGCAAGACGCGGCCGCCTACAATGAAGACATTGTCAAAAAATTCACCATCGCTGCTGTTATCTGGGCGCTTGTCGGCTTCCTAGCCGGTATTCTCATCGCTTTCCAGCTGGTCTTTCCTGCTCTCAATTTTGATCTTGAGTGGACCACGTTCGGGCGCTTGCGTCCGGTCCACACGTCGGCGGTGGTCTTCGCCTTCGGCGGCAACATTCTGATCGGCACCTCTTTTTACATTGTTCAACGGACCTGCCGGGCGCCCCTTTTCGGCGGGCCGGGCCTCGCCAATTTCATCTTCTGGGGCTACCAGGCCTTCATCGTTCTCGCCGCTTCCGGCTATGTGCTGGGCGTCACCCAGAGCAAGGAATACGCCGAGCCCGAGTGGTACGCCGATCTGTGGCTGACCGTTATCTGGGTGCTTTATCTGATCGTTTACGTCGGCACCATCGTCAAACGCCGGGAGCCCCATATTTACGTGGCCAACTGGTTCTATCTGGCCTTCATCATCACCATCGCCATGCTGCATATAGGCAACAATATCGCGGTTCCGGTGTCCCTGTTCGGGACCAAGAGCTACATCGCCTCCGCCGGCGTCCGCGACGCCATGATCCAGTGGTGGTACGGCCACAACGCCGTCGGCTTCTTCCTTACCGCCGGGTTCTTAGGGATGATGTACTACTTTATCCCCAAGCAGGCGGAGCGCCCGGTCTATTCCTACCGGCTCTCCATCATCCATTTCTGGGCGCTTATTTTCCTCTATGTCTGGGCCGGGCCCCATCATCTGCACTATACGGCGCTGCCCGACTGGGCGCAGACCTTGGGCATGACTTTTTCCGTCATGCTGTGGGTGCCGTCGTGGGGCGGCATGATCAACGGCTTTATGACTCTGTCCGGGGCCTGGGACAAGCTGCGCACCGATCCCGTCCTGCGCTTCCTGGTGACCTCGGTGGCCTTCTACGGCATGAGCACTTTCGAGGGTCCGGTGATGGCCATCAAGGCGGTGAACAGCCTTAGCCACTACACGGACTGGACCATAGGGCACGTGCACGCCGGGGCCTTGGGTTGGAACGCCTTCATCAGCTTCGGGGCGCTGTACTTCCTGGTTCCAAGGCTGTGGAAGCGCGAGCGGCTGTACTCCATCCGGTTGGTGACGCTGCATTTCTGGGTGGCTACCCTGGGCGTGGTTCTCTACATCGTGTCCATGTGGATTTCCGGCATCATGCAGGGCTTGATGTGGCGGGCTTATGACGAGCTGGGCTTCCTCCAGTACTCCTTCATCGAAACCGTCGAGGCCATGCGTCCCTACTACGCGATCCGCGGCGTCGGCGGCGTTCTGTTCATCGCCGGCGCGGTGATCATGGTCTACAACCTGTGGCGCACCGTTAAGGGCGACATCCGCGAGGAGGCCGCTTACGAACTCGCCCCCCATGCGCCCGCGCCTCATGAGGTTGAGAAAACGCCGTCATGAAGAAGAGACTTTTGGAAAAACACAAGCTCCTGGAGACCAACGTCGTTCTTCTGTGTGTCCTCATTCTGATCACCGTGTCCATCGGCGGCTTGGTGCAGATCGTTCCTCTCTTCACCATCGAGGGCACAATCGAAAAGGTGGAGGGCATGCGTCCCTATTCGCCGCTTGAGCTGGCGGGCGGCAATATCTACATCCGCGAGGGCTGTTACCTGTGCCACAGCCAGATGATTCGTCCCTTCCGTGACGAATACGAGCGCTACGGCCATTACAGCTTGGCCGCCGAAAGCATGTACGATCATCCTTTCCAGTGGGGCTCCAAGCGCACGGGACCGGACCTGGCCCGGGTCGGCGGCAAGTACTCCAACGAGTGGCACGCCGTTCACCTGATCGATCCCCGCAGCGTGGTTCCGGAATCCATTATGCCGCCTTACGCCTTTTTGGCGCGCAAAGACCTCGCCTTCGATGACGCCGCCGAGCACTTGAGGACCTTGCGCGTGGTCGGCGTTCCCTATACCGACGCTCAGATCGGGAAAGCCGCCGAGGATCTGAAGACCCAGGCCGTGGGCGATGAGGACAAGGCGGAGGAATTGCTGGCGCGCTATCCCAAGGCGCCGCTCGGCGATTTCGACGGAGATCCGTCGCGAATCACCGAGCTGGACGCCCTAATTGCTTATTTGCAGATGCGGGGAAACCTGGTGGACTTCACCGCCTTTGATCCGGAATCAGCGAGGCGATAGAAGATGGATAACGAAATTTTGGCGACGGTCGGCGGAACGGCTTGGGGAGTTTGGCTGATGATCCTGTTCGCCGGGATCATCTTCTGGGCCTTTCGCCCCAAAAACAAGAAGCGCTTCGAGGACGACGGCATGATCCCCTTTCGGGAAGATGGGGAGCGCTAGATGGCCGAAGTGGAAAAAGACGCGCACAGCGGAACCGACACCACCGGATACGAGTGGGACGGCATCAAGGAGCTGGACACTCCCATGCCCCGGTGGTTTCTCTACGCCTTCTGCGCCACCATCCTCTGGTCCTTCGCCTATTGGGTGGCCTATCCGGCGTGGCCCAGCCTCAGCGGCTACACCAAGGGAGTCCTCGGCTATTCCTCCCGCGGCGCCCTGGAGGAGGACTTGGCGGCGGCCAGGCGGAGCCGCGCGTCGTGGCTGGTGAAGTTTGAAAAGCTGTCCGTCGCGGAGATCGTCAAGGATCCTGAATTGCTCAACTACGCGATGGCCGGCGGCCGCGTGATCTTCGCCGAGAATTGTGCGCCCTGCCATGGCTCCAGCGGCTCGGGCAGGCCCGGCTACCCGGTGCTGGCCGATGACGACTGGCTGTGGGGCGGGACTCTGGAGGACATCAAGACCTCCATCGTCTATGGAATCCGCTCCACTCATGAGGACGCCAAAAGCAGCGAGATGCCCAGCTTCGCCGCCGGCGGCGAAGAAGGAGAGGGCCTCTCCAGGAAAAACCTTGAAGTCCTCGCCGATTACGTGGCCGCCCTGTCCCAGGAGGGCGGCGACAAAAAATCCAAAGGCTGGGAGCTGTTCGAGGAGAACTGCTCCGCCTGTCACGGCGAGGACGGCAAGGGCGTCCAGGAGATGGGCGCGCCCAACCTGACCGACGGCATCTGGCTGTACGCCGAGGGCCGCGACGCCGTTATCCGGCAGATTACGTCGCCCAGGCACGGCGTCATGCCCTCATGGCTCGTCCGCCTGGATGACGTGGCCATCAAGCAGGCCGCCGTCTATGTGCATTCCCTTGGCGGCGGTAAATAAGAGTCTATCCGAGTAACATGAACGAACCAAAGCCGCTGGCGCTTTACGAATCACATAAGAAAATCTATCCGAAAAGCGTCACGGGGACGTTTCGCATCCTCAAATGGCGGGTCGGTTGGCTGCTATTCGGGATTTATTTCGTGACGCCGTGGCTGCGTTGGGACCGGGGCCCGGACGCGCCCAACTAAGCCATATTGCTGGATATCGACGGGCGGCGCGCCTATTTCTTCGGCCTCGAGTTCTGGCCCCAGGAGATCTACTTCCTGGCCGGACTTCTGATTTTCGTGGCGGTGGCCCTGTTCCTGGCGACGGCGCTGCTGGGGCGCGTGTATTGCGGCTTCACCTGTCCCCAGACCATGTGGACCGACCTGTTCATGAGTGTGGGCCGCCTCATCGAGGGCGACCGCAACCGGCGCCTGAAACTCAAAAACGCTCCCCTGTCCCTTGAAAAAATCACCAAGAAGGCCCTCAAGCATTTCATCTGGCTCGTCATCTCGTTTTTTACCGCCTTCACCTTCGTTCTGTATTTCAATGAAGCGCCGGCTGCTGCTGCTGATATTCTGGCCGGGCGCGTAGGTCCCTGGGCCAACGCCGCCGTCGTTTTGTTGACCCTGTCCACCTACCTCTTCGCCGGCTGGCTGCGCGAGCAGATTTGCATTTACATGTGCCCGTGGCTGCGTTTCCAGGTGGCCATGTTCGACGAGGACTCGTTGATCGTCACCTATGAGGAATGGCGCGGCGAGCCCCGGGGCAAAGCCAAAATCGGGCAATCCTTCGACGGCCGCGGCCACTGCGTGAATTGCAACAATTGCGTTCTCGTCTGTCCCACCGGCGTCGACATCCGCAAGGGCCAGCAGGTGGCCTGCATCGGCTGCGCCTTGTGCATCGACGCCTGCGATTCAATCATGGACAAGTTCAACCTGCCCCGGGGCCTGATCGCCTATGATTCCGAGGACAACCAGGTGGCGCGGGCCAAGGAGCGGCCGGCAAAGATCCGCCTGTGGCGTGTGCGCACCTTCGCTTATGGGGCCATTCTTCTCCTGATCGCCGCGTTCATAGCCTACAATTTGGCGTTACGCGAGAACCTGGAGATCAACGTGCAGGCGGACAGGGCGCCGTATTTCGTCACCCTGACCGACGGCCGCATCCGTAGCGGCTACACCTTCAAGGTCGTCAACAAGCAGCGCAAACCCCGGACCTTCGTCTTGAGCCTCAGAGGCGTCGAGGGCGCCGTCATGCGCGTCATCGGCCATGGCGGGGACGACGCGGCGTCCGTTGAGCTTGACGTCGGCGCCGACAAGGTGGGGGCCTTCCGCGTTTTCATCAAGGCGGACCCCAAAAAGCTTTCCGGCAAGTCCGCGCTAATCGTCTTCGCGCTCAAGGACAAGGAAAGCGGTGAGACCTTCAGGCACAACGCCATGCTGCATGGCCCGGGAAGGAAAACCCCATGACAAAAGTTCGGGAAAAAGGCCGGGAGAAGGGGTGGTGGTATCCCTGGATCTTCGTCGCCTTCATGGGGGTCGTGGTGACCGTCAACTTGGTTTTTATGGTCCTCGCCAACAAAACCTGGACGGGCCTGGAAACCGAGGGGGCTTACGAAAAGGGCCTCGCCTACAACAAGGCGCTCTTGGGCGCCAAGGCTCAGGCGGCCCTCGGCTGGCGGATGGATTTCCAGTTTACGCCGGTGGAGGGCAAGCTGTCGGCTGCGTTCCACGGCCCTGGCGGAGAGGCCCTCACCGGCATGAAGGTCAAGGCTTTGCTGATCCGCCCCACCCGGGAGGGCTTTGACTTTTCCATCGATCTTGAAGATAAGGGCGGCGGAACCTACGCCGCCGTCATCGATCCGCCCCTGCCGGGACGATGGACGGTGCGCATCCACGCCTACCGGGGCGCGGACAGCTTCCAGATAAAGCGGGAAATTATGGCGCCTTGAATTGGCCTTCTATATGCTCCGTCCGGTTATGATGGAACTCTCGATTTCCCCGCATATTCTGGCTGGTCTGAACCTGACGTCGGCGACTCTTTTGGTGATGGGATATTTGTTCATCCGCAAGGGCGACAGGCGTTCGCACAAGCGGTGCATGCTCAGCGCCGTCGGCGTGGCGGTGGTTTTTTTTGTGATCTATATTTATTACCACGCCAACGCCGGGCTGGCGAAGTTCGGCGGCGAGGGCGACATCCGCACCGTTTACTTCTCCATTCTCATCGCCCATGTGCCGATAGCCGCCTTTATTCCGGTGTTGGCGCCATGGACCGCCGCCCGGGCATTAAAGGGGCGCTTTAAAAAGCACCGCAAGATGGCCCGCTGGACTCTGCCCATGTGGCTTTATGTTTCGGTTTCCGGCCTAGTGGTTTATGTGATGTCCATCCATCTGTTTCCATACGCCCAAACAACCCTGCCGCCCCTATCGCCATGAATGATTCCGCTCTTTACGCGGATTTCGCGGGCGTTGTTTCCAGCGCCCCCGCCCGCCGCCAGCTCAAGGCGTGGGTGGCGCTGGCCGTTTCCTCCCTGGCTCTGGCCGGGGTCTTCGCCCTGCTTCTGGCGCTGTCCAGGATTCCCGGCGTCGAGGGCGTGTTTCCGTGGCCGCTGGATTTCTTCCATAAGGGCTTGGTGATCCATGTGGCGTTCTCCTTCGTGGTTTGGTTTCTGGCCGTTTTCGGCGGGCTGTTGCATCTGGCGTGCTTGAAGGCTTCCGGCGGCGCGCCGCGCCTGGATTTTCTCGGCGAGGCGGCGACCTGGGGCGTCGCCGTTTCCTGCGTTCTGCTGCTCGTTCCGGCCCTCATGGACCGTGGCGAGGCGTCTCTCAACAACTATGTGCCGGTGATCATCGATCCCCTCTACTACGCCGGGGTGGCGATCCTTGCGCTGAGCATGGGCTCGGCGGCGGTGCGGCTGCTGGCCAACCTTTCGGGGCGCGCCGAGCCTTTAGGGGCGGTCTGTACGGGCATGGCTTGCGCGGCGGCGATTTATCTGCTGGCCCTGGTTTGCGGCGGGCTGGCTTTGTGGTTTTTGCGTGGGGCCGAAGCCTCCCACGCTTTTAACGAAGAGCTGTTCTGGGGCGCGGGCCATGTCTTGCAGTTCGTCAACACAGCGCTGCTGGTGACGGCGTGGTTCATACTCGGCCGCTTCGCCCTTGGCGAAAAAAGCGTTGCCGACGGCGCCTATCGAATCGCGGCGCCGTTGCTGGTTTTGTCCGCATTGCCCGCCGCCGCCTTCTATTTCATGTACGAGGCGTTCTCGGCGGACCAGATGATGGCCTTCACCAACCTTCAGTACGCCCTGGCTCCGCCGGCGCTGCTGGTGGCCGGAGGGGTGGCGTTTTCCTTGCGCGGCGCACCCATTAAATGGTCCGATAAATTGAAGGACCCGGCCTTCCTGGCGCTGGCGCTGTCGTTCCTGACGTTCGGCGCCGGCGGCGTGCTGGGCCTGTTCGTGGACGGCGCCGACACCCGCACCCCGGCCCATTATCACGGCGTCATCGCCGGGGTGAACCTGGCCTTCATGGGGCTGTTTTATTGTCTGTTCCTGCCCTTGTTGGGGCGGGCGGCGATACAAGGCAAGGCGTTGCGCGCCCAGTTCTATCTTTTCGGCGGCGGCCAGTTATTCGCCAGCACCGGCCTTTTCCTGGCCGGCGGCTACGGGGCTCCGCGCAAGACCGCCGGGGCCGCGCAGGGGCTTGAGAATCTGGGCGCCGCCGTCGGCATGTACATGAACGGCGCCGGCGCTCTGGTGGCGGTGATCGGCGGCGTCATGTTCATCTGGACGGTGGCCGCCGCGCTTTTGAGAAAGCCCGCGCAATAAAAAAACAACACATTAATGCTTTGGGCGCCATATGTTAGATTCCACCCCCTAGAGCCTGTTTAATGAATACCGGGCCACTGAGATCGGTTTTCCGGTTTCCTGA
>CAJXGZ010000085.1 GCA_913053795.1 uncultured Rhodospirillales bacterium
ATGCCGAGATATTGCAGCCCGAGTTCACGGGCGCCCGCGGCCATGTCTTCGAGAGAATCGTGGCCGTCGCTGGCGGTGGTGTGCATGTGGAGATCGCCGCGGATGTCAGACAGTGTCACCAATCGGGGGGCTTCGGTCAGATCGAACTCGCCACGATCCTCGCGTATTTCGGGTGGGACGCAGGGCAGGCCTATCTTGTCGTAAATCGACTGTTCCGTGTCGCCGGCGATCGCGGTGTCACCGTCGTAGAGGCCATACTCGTTCAAACGCCATTTTCGCCGGGCGGCCATCTCCCGCAGGCGTACGTTGTGTTCCTTGGAACCGGTGAAGTATTGCAGGGCGGCTCCGAACGACTCGCTTGGCACGACGCGCAGATCGACCTGTAGCTCGCGTCCAATCTTGACGATTACCGAACCCTTCGTCTTTCCACACGCCAGCACGCTCCGCACGTCCGGATGTTCCGTGAATGCTTTGACGATTCGACCCGCCTCGGCTGGATCATCGCATGCGCATAGCAAGTCGACATCGCCGACGGTCTCCGCGCCGCGCCGCGCGGAGCCTGCGATGACGACTCGTTGTACGCCCGCGGACGTCTTGATCCATGAAGCCAACTTTCCCGCGATTGGCATGGCCACGCCCAGCGGCGTTCTGCCGATGGAGCGTTCTAGAAAGGCGATTCCCTCGCCGATTTTCTTGACGCTCTGGGGTCCGAAACCGGGCAGGTCGGCCAGCTCGCCGGACGCGATGACGCGTTTCAGGTCGTCGAAACCCCCGACGTCGAGTTGGTCATGGACGATCGCGATTTTCTTGGGGCCCATGCCTGGGATTCCGAGCAGATCGGGCAAGCCGGCGGGCAGTTTCGATTCAAGTTCGGTCAACAGCGCGATGCGCGTCGTGGCTATATACTCGTTAATTTTGTCGGCGGTCGATCGCCCGATGCCTGGCAGCTTGGTTAGTTTGTTTTCGGCGGCTTCGACGGCGATGTCTTGCGGGTGCGATTTCAGGAATCGCGCCACCCGACGGTGGGAGTTGACACGGAAGGCGCTCTCGCCGCTGATCTCCAATAGATCGGCGATGCGTGCGAATGTTTCCGCGAGAGCACCGTTTATCATGAATAGCCGCCGCGTCCGTCGCAACCCCGAACACACGCCGCCTAGACGCACCGGGTTCACGCAACAAGAAACCTTCGTGATGGTAGGTGCCAAGACGCTCGTGTAAAGGGCGAGATTCGGCGTCGCGCCTCTCGGTGCCAACGACTGCTAGTGCTCCGACACCCATGAATTGAGTAGTAGTCAGGAGCAATACGGGTGCCACTGGCGGCTTGTCCGCCAGTGTGACTTGTGACAGCACTGGCGGACAAGCCGCCAGTGGCACCCATCAATACATGGTTGCTGGAGCGCTACGGCGAGCTGTCGCAGTCGGTGACCGTGACGAAGGCCGTGCGGGAAGTGAGCGTGTTGCATTGGTTCGCGACGTGGATGCGATATCCGCCCGCGTCCGTGAGTTGGGCATTCTCGATCAGGAGGGTGGGGTTCTGCTCGCCGGGGATGATCGCGCCGTTCTTGAACCACTGAAACGTCGCCGACGCGGTCACGCCGGCGGACAGTATGATCGAATCGCCGACACAGAGATCGGCGTCTGCTGGCTGCTCGGTGAAGGAGACGTTGTTGGACAACAGTTCCGTTACGTTGCTCGTGCCCGTCAAGCCGCAGCCGTCGTTGATGACCACACGGTAGGAACCGAAATCCACTTCGTCGACGCTGTCGATGACATAGGAATCGCTCGTGGCACCGGGTATGTCGATTCCATCGCGTTGCCACTGCAACAAGAGCGGTGGTTTGCCTTGCGTGTAGGAGGCGTTGATGGTGACCGACGCTCCACGGCAGACGGAGCGACTGGGCGGCCAGATGAAACCAAACGCCGGCAAGGGTACGGTCAGCCGGGCCGCGCGCGACTGCTCCATGCCGCAGTCGCTCCACGCGACGACCTGATAGACGCCGTCATCCTCGTGCGTCGCCGGATCAAGAGTCAGTACCGCCGATTCGGCTTCGGGAAGGAGGACGCCGTCCCGAAACCATTGAAACTCCATATCCGTTCCCGACGCGTTGGCATCAAGGACGATTACGTCTCCTTCGCAGCCTTCCAAATCCGTGAGATCCGCGAGCAAACTGAGGCCACAATCGCCGGTGAAAGACCGAGCGAAACAATCAAAGTCGATCAAGTCCACGTCGCTGGCGTTTCCGCCATGGAAGCGAAAGACGATTCGCCAATTACCGGACACCCTGACCGCCCAGAAGCCTGAGAGATCGCCTTTCAAGGGGTGAAGGCGGAATCCCGGAAGGTCCATGTTTCCCACCTCCGACGCTTCCTTCAGGCGGGCGAGGATGCGCTCGATTTTGTCCGCATGATCGGCATGAACCTTCCGCCGGTCGGCTTTCTCGAAAAGCAGCCTCAGACCCTTGTGGCGGAAGTTGACGATCATGCGGCATATTGTAACGTGTCACCTCTCACTTTGCAACTATAGTTTCAAAGAACTCGGAGAACTCGGGGTCAGGTCTTGAATGTTGAATTTATTGGGTCAATAAATTCAACATTCAAGACCTGACCCCCCAACTGTGACCCCCCAACTGCCAATCCAGAACCACCTTACATAATTCCAATGGGGCGCGGGGCTTTGCCCCGTTTGAGAGAGCGGGGACCGGGGCGCCGCCCCGTTTTTTTCGTCAGCTTCAAAATAGGGACTTTCGACTTTTTCCGTTTTTGTTCTTGACAAGTCATCGATAATTTCCTATATTAGACTTCTGTTCCCTTTCTCAATAGGCGGGGAGCTTGGCTGTTGGACATTGTGAATAGGAAAACGGGCCTGGCTGGTTTTGGGTTATTTCCCATGCTGGAGCAGGCCGTCTAAGGCGCCTCACCGCCCCGGGTTGGTCCCCGGTGGTTAGCGGGGGATTAGGCGCGCCTCCGCCCGCCTTCGCCGAAGCGGCTACGCGCAGGCAGGCGAATCTCCGCGGTTAGCCTTTTATGCGCTGAAAGCTGATCGCCGAGAGCCGACCGCTTCCTTTACAGCCTTAAATGACCACGAAGGCTTGCAAATGACCATGGATGTTTACATTCGTGACATGATTCGAACGTGTTTTGTTTGATTTCAAAGGGTAAATTGTATTTAGCCTTATCATCAACGGGGGGTGAACGCGAAAAAGAAGTCCCCGGCCGCCGGCTAACTGTCTTCTGACCTCTGACCTCTGGCCTCTGACCTCTGCTTACTGTTCCCGCTTTTTCAGCCAGGCGCGGGTGAGGTTGAGGGATATGGTGATTTGTTCAGGCGTCATGGCTTCTTCAAGAATATGGATGTAGTCCCGGCCTTTTTGACTGACGTTGGCGCCGGCGATGTTGAGCCACTTGTGGGCCTGCACGATGTCCCGTTCCACGCCCTCGCCCTTGCCGTACATGGCGCCAAGGTTGAACTGGGCGCCAGCGTCCCCCTGTTCGGCGGCTTTGTGGAACCATTTCAGCGCTTCCTTGGCGTTCTTGGCGACGCCCTGGCCTTTGGCGTACATGACGCCGAGATTGTACTGGGCCAGCGTCACTCTTTGTTCAGCCGCCTTGCGGAACCATTGCGCCGCTTCAGCGTCGTCCTTGCCGACGCCTTCGCCGTCCCTGAGCCTCAGCCCAAGATTATACTGAGCGTTGGCGTGGCCCTGGACGGCGGCTTTGCGGTACCACTTCGCCGCTTCCTTGAAGTCGCGCGCGACGCCTTGGCCCATGTCGTATTTTAAGCCAAGGTTATACTGGGCCGAGGCGTGCCCCTGCTCGGCGGCTTTGCGGTACCACCTCGCCGCTTGGCTGTGATCCCGGGCGACGCCTTGACCATTGCTGTACCTCACCCCAAGACTGAACTGGGCCTGCGCGATCCCCTGCTCCGCCGCCTTGGCGTACCATTTCACCGCCTTCTTGTAGTCCTGAACGACCCCAAGACCGTCGTCGTGCATAACCGCGAGATTATACTGGGCCAGCGCATTGCTCTGCTCCGCCGCCTTCTGGAACTCAGCCAAAGCGGTGGCGTAATCACCATTCCTATAAGCGGAAACGCCATCGTCAAAACTCGCCAACGACGTTGACGAAGCCCCTACAGCCATCGCCAAGCAAATCGTTGACGCCACCAAAAATTTACGCATTTTCCCCCCGATTGATTTAGCGGCGGCCCTTCTTCGCCTAACGTGGCGTATTCGTTATAGTTAACTTCACATTGGCGTCCTAACTAAATAAGGCTTAATCGCCGCCCAAGCCCCTGCCCACCCTGGCTTGAAGAAGCTTTCCATGGCTTGCCTTGGGGTTCTGAATGTGTATAGTGCGCCGCTTCACTCTCCTTGCCGGAGCCAAGGCTCTGGCTATGCCCACGTTGGATTGTCCGGCGGCGGGTTGAGAAAAGCCGAAGGGAGATTAATTTGGCTTATTACGAAAACGTGTTCATCGCGCGCCAGGACATCACGCCCACCCAGGTGGACGCCCTGTCAGACGCATTCACCAAAATCATTGTGGACGGCGGCGGAAACGTCACCAAAAAGGAAGACTGGGGTCTCAGAACTCTCGCCTACAAGATTAAGAAAAACCGCAAGGGATACTATGTCCTCATGAACATCGACGCGCCCAGCGACGCGGTTCATGAACTGGAGCGCCAGATGCGCCTTAACGAGGATGTGCTGCGCTACCTCACCTTGCGCGTCGACGAGCTTGAGGAAGGCCCTACGTTGATGGCGCAAAACAAGGCGCAAGGCGACGAGCGCCCGCGGCGCAGCCAGACTTCCGGTGAAGCCCCGCCCCCCGAAAAAGATTTAAAAACCGGCAAAATCGAAAAATCAGTGGAGCCGGAAAAAGCCGGAGATGCTGATAAAGCCGCTGACAGTGATGGAGACGAAAAATGAACCAACGGGCAAGACAATCAAATAGCTCCGGCGACGGCGGACGGGGCAATGGCGGACGGGGCGATGGCGGCGGACGGCGTCCCTTCTTCAGGCGCCGCAAAACTTGCCCGTTCACCGGCCCCAAGGCGCCAAAGATCGACTACAAGGATACGCGCCTCTTACAGCGCTACACCTCAGAGCGCGGCAAGATCGTGCCCAGCCGCATCACCTCCGTATCGGCTAAGAAACAGCGCTTATTGGCTCAGGCCATCAAGCGCGCAAGATTTCTCGCCTTAATACCTTACATCGTTAAGTAAGGGGGGTTCTTAAAAGGCCATGTGGATCGCCCTGGTCGGAGGCGGCGTTAGCGCCATCGCCTCAATGGCCGTCGGCGCTGGTATTCCAGGGGGATTGCTTTTCCTCTACATGGCGCCGCTGCCGTTATTGCTGGTTGGCCTTAGCTTGGGCGCGTCAACCGTCCTGGTGGCGGGTTTCGCTGGAATCATGGTGTCGGGCCTGTTGGGCGGCGTTTTGAGTGCAGGAATGTATGCGATCGTGAACGCCTTTCCGGCATGGCTTGTGACGCGGCAAATGCTGTCCAAGCGAATTGGCCTCGAGGGCGCTGAGCAATGGAGATCCCTTGGCCCCGCCATCGCTTGGCTTTCGGTTATGGCCGCCGTTTTCCTGATCGCCGGCTCTTTGACGGTGGGCGACGGAAAACTCGGCGCCGAGGCGGCTGTCACTGCTTTTCTAAGCGACGCCATAAACGCCATATCGCCTGATCTTACCGATGATATGCGCTTGGTTTTTGTTGAGCTATTGGTCCCCCTGTACCCGGGCGTCGTAGGCGCTTCATGGGTGTTGATGTTGGTGATAAACGCGGCCCTGGCGCAGAAGATTTTGAGGAACGCAAAGCGGAACATAAGACCAAGCCCGACGCTGGCTACGCTGAAGCTGCCCCATTGGACGTCGTGGGCGTTGGTGGGGGGGGCGACGACGGCATTGCTTGGCGCCGGAGAATTGGAGTATATAAGCCGCAACTTGACGATCGTCTTGGCGACTCCTTTCTTTTTTCTGGGACTGGCGGTGGTGCATTACGCGGCGGATCATGTAACTTTTCCAGGGTCGCTGCTGGCGTTTTTTTATTTTGTTTTGCTTGTTTTATTTGTTTCCGGCTGGGCCTTGCTGGTTGTCGGAATTGGGATGATTGAACAATGGGCCGGACTGAGAGTGCGGTTTTCCGGCCCTTCAAATATATCGGGAGATGAATGATGGAACTCCTCCTTCTGGAACGCATTGAGAAGCTCGGGCAAATGGGCGACGTGGTTACCGTAAAGCCAGGTTACGCGCGCAATTTCCTCTTGCCGCAGAAGAAAGCTCTGCGCGCCACTAAGGAAAACCGCAGCCACTTCGAACAGCAACGCGCACAACTTGAGGCCGCAAACCTGGAGCGGCGCGCAGAGGCCGAAAAAGTCGGTAAAAAACTCGACGGTCTTTTCCTCACTCTGGTGCGCCAAGCCGGAGAGTCGGGTCAGTTATACGGATCCGTCAACGCGCGCGACGTGGCCAACGCGGTCATTGACGCCGGCTTTACAATCGAGCGCCGCCAAGTCAAGCTTAAACACCCTATCAAGATGCTTGGCATCCATGAAATCACCGTGGATCTGCACCCTGAAGTTTCCGTTCTCGTGAACGCCAACGTAACGCGCTCCGAGGAAGAGGCGAAGATTCAGGCCAAAACCGGCAAGGCCGTCGTCAGCCGCGAGGAGGAGGAGAAGACCAAGGACGAGAAAAAAGCCTTCAAAGCCCAGGCTGAGCAGGTGTTCGAAAAACCTGACGAGGAGATCGAGAAACACGCCGAGGAAGTTAAGTCCGAAACTGAGGTTGAGGTTGAGGCTAAGACCGAAGCCGAAGACGCCAAGACCGAGGAGTCCAAATCCGAAGAACAGCCCGCCAAGGACGCCAAGGAAGGCGGAGAGGAAAAGGACGCCTAATCTCCCGTCAACCTCGCCCCTATATCAACGCATGTTTTTTCAGGCGGTTGCGGAACTGGTGGTAGCTGAGGCTCAGATGGTCCGCCGCCGCTTTTTGATTGTGGCGGTTGGCGGCGAGCGCTTGCTCCAGCAGCCGGCGTTCGACATCTCCCAGCGTTGAGCGCAAATCCACCGGCTGGTTGGCGGCGGGCTCCCCAGGCTCACCAGGCTCCTGTGACGCTTGTTTTTGCGCAGCCTTTGACGCCGTCCATGTGGGCCGGTAGGGCGAGGCGAAGGGATCAAAGACAATCGAGTCAACAGGCTCGCCCGGCGCCCGGTGGCGATAGACGGCGCGCTCCACAACATTTTTCAACTCGCGCACGTTGCCGGGCCAATCATAATCCATCAGCGCCTCCGAAGCGGCGCGGGAAAACCCGTCAAACTCCTCCCACCCCAACTCGAGAGCCATGGCCCGGGCGAAATACGCCGCCAAAAGAGAGATGTCGTCGCGCCTGGCTCGTAGCGGCGGCACGGTGAGCACGTCGAAGGCGAGGCGGTCCAGCAGGTCATGACGGAAGCGCCCGGCGTCGGCCTCGGCGGGCAGGTCGACGTTGGTGACGCCGATCAGGCGCACATCCACGTTCAAGGTCTTATTGCCGCCGACTCTCTCGAAAGCGCCGTATTCGATAACGCGCAGAACCTTCTCCTGGACCGGCAGGGTTGCGTTGGCGATCTCGTCCAGGAACAGGGTTCCGCTATCCGCCATCTCAAAACGGCCCACCCGCATCTTGCCGGCGCCGGTGAAGGCCCCGGCTTCATGCCCGAACAATTCCGTTTCGATCAGGGTTTCGGGCAAGGCCGCGCAGTTGAGCTGCACGAAAGGCCCGTCCCAGCGCACCGACTGGAAATGCAGGCGCACGCCAATCAGCTCCTTGCCCGAGCCGCGCTCGCCGATCACCAGGACCGGTCGGTCCAGAGGGGCCACGCGCGACACCCGCTCCATCAAATCCTGGAAGGGCCTGGACTCGCCGATCAGGGGCGGCAGATCAGGAATTACGCTCATAATAGCGTTTATTACTATATTTTATCATATTATGCAATATATTAGTGAAATTCGCTAATCATAATATTCCAGCCAGTCCCGTCTATTTTCAAATTGCTTTGTATTTTCAGTCGGTTATCCTAGATACCCCGGTTTGGCACGGTTCCTGCTTTTAAGTAAGTCAGATAACGCCCCGCGCCAACCAACGGAGAGAATAAAATGGGTATTTTTTCGAGACTGTCGGACATCATCAATTCCAACCTGACGGCGCTTCTGGACAAGTCCGAGGATCCGGAGAAGATGATCCGCCTAATGATCCACGAGATGAACGAGACCCTGGTCGGGGCCCGCGCTTCGGCGGCGAAAGTCATCGCCGGCAGAAAAGAAGCCCAGCGCACCATGGGACGGCTGCAGGCGGCCCAGGACGAATGGAAACGTAAGGCGGAACTCGCCATCTCCAAGGACCGCGAGGACCTCGCCAAGGGCGCCCTGCTTGAGAAAGCCAAGCTGGAGGAGACCGCCAAGTATCTGAAGGACGACCTGGATGTGCTTGACGCCTCGCTGTCGAAATACGAGGAAGACATCCAATTGCTGGAGTCCAAGCTGCGCGAAGCCAAGGCCAAGCAGGACTCCTTCAAGGCCCGCCACAAAACGGCGGAGACCCGGCTCAACGTCCGCAAGCGGGTTCACGACGGACGCATCGATAACGCCTTCGCCCGCTTCGAACGCATGGAGCGCCGCATCGACGGCGTCGAGTCCGAGGTCCAATCCTTCGATCTGG
>CAJXGZ010000086.1 GCA_913053795.1 uncultured Rhodospirillales bacterium
TGGTCGCCATGGGCGCAAAAATTTCTGGAATTGATACCAGAAAGCTTGTCATTGAGGGCGTTGAAAGTTTGCACGGAGCTGAGTTTGAAGTGCTGCCCGATCGCATCGAAACCGGCACCTTCGCCATGGCCGTCGCCATGGCCGGGGGCAGTGTTTTGTTGCGCAACGCCCGGCCGGCCACATTGCGCGCCGCGCTCGAGGTCATGGAGTTGAACGGAGTTGACCTGAGCGAGGAAATGGATGGATTGCGCGTCAGCAATCCGGGCCACATCCTCAGGGCGGTCGACGTGGAAACCCAGCCCTTTCCCGGCTTTCCAACCGATTTGCAGGCCCAGTATATGGCGCTGATGACCCAGGCCGACGGAACGACCAAAATCCGCGAAACCATTTTTGAAAACCGTTTCATGCACGTTGCCGAACTGGCCCGTTTTGGCGCCGACATAACCATCGAGGGTCAGGTGGCAACCGTTCGCGGGGTTGCTGAACTCAAGGGCACCCAGGTCAAGGCCACCGATTTGCGGGCCTCGGTCTCGCTGGTCATTGCCGGGCTGGCCGCCAGGGGAGAAACCATCATCAGCGACATCCACCATCTGGACCGCGGCTTTGAACGCCTGGAAGACAAATTGCGCCGATGCGGGGCACAGATTGAACGTATCTCCAAATAGCGCTAAGAGCGGAACTATTGGAATGGTTCCTTTTAAAAACACAGCAATTATTATCTAGGGGCACTATTGTCATGCCGGAACTGAAACTGCTCGCCCTGGACGAAAAAGATATCCAGCTTATCTCAGCCGCGACCCAGGACGCGCTGATGCGGGTCGGCGACATCGGCTGCGGCTATCACGCCGGCACGGCAAGCCTGCTCCTGGATGACGCCAAGAGCATGGTTCTGGCCGATGTATCCCTGTCTTCACGCCTGAAGGATCATCCCAAGGTGGTGGCCATCGAGGGCCGCTTGCCTGAGTCCTTGGCCGCGATTCCTGACGCGTCCCTGGACCTGGTCATCTGCAATTCGGTCATTGAGCACCTGTGGGGTCCGTTGGCGCTTCTTAAAGAAATTCACCGCATCGCCGTCCCCGGCGGTTTGTGCCTGATCAACGCGCCGTCTTGGCGGGGCAAGTGGTTCCTTGAGTTCTCGGCCTACCGGCTGGGCCTTAGCCCGCCGGAGGAAATAGACGATCACAAGACCTATTACGACCCCAGGGACCTTATCCCCTTGTTGGAGGAAGCCGGGTTCCAGCCGGACGCCATCAACTGCTTCAGCCACAAGTTCGGACTCAACACCTTTGCCGAATGCCGCGTGGCGTCCGAAAGCGAGGACGGCGATCAATGGGATGATCATTGGAAGCGGTACGCCCACTCGGCCCAGGCCAACCCGGCGCAAGCCTTCAGGCGAAACCTGGTCTTTCGCCTGCTGGAAAGCGCCGGCGCTGAAAATGAATCGCTAATCCTCGACATCGGTTGCGGCTCGGGCGATCTGCTAGCGGCGTTGTCGGAACGTTATCCCAATGCGTCCCTGGCCTGGATCGACGCAAGCCGGGCGGGGTTGCATGAAACGCAAAGCAAGCTGCCCACCGCTACACTCCGTGAATGCGACCTTGGCAACCCTGAAGTTGATCCCGGCGCCCTCGGCGGCTGGGCCTCACACGCTGTTTGCTCGGAGGTGCTGGAGCATGTGGATGATCCGGCGCGGTTGCTCACAAACGCCGCTGAGTTCATGAAGGACGGCGCGGCCCTTGTGCTGACCGTTCCCGGCGGCCCCATGTCCGCCTTCGACAGGCATATCGGCCACCGCCGCCATTTCACCGCCGCCATGTTGGAGGAGATACTGGAGGACGCAGGCTTCGAGGTGGTGAAGGCGATCGCCGCCGGATTCCCTACCTTTAATCTTTACAGGCTTGCGGTTGTCTTGCGCGGCGGCAAGCTTATCGCCGATGTCGGCGGCGAACCCGGTTTCCTGGCGCGTACGGTGATGGGCCTGTTCAGCCTGTTGCTTCCCTTAAGCCTTTTCGATTCCCCTTGGGGCTGGCAGATCGCCGCTTTGGCTATGAAGAAGGACTGATGCTAACCTCAAACAGCCGGAAGGTTTTCTTGAACCCGGGCTCGACCTCGGCCTCGCGTATCCACAAGGGAAGGTCGCCGCGCTCAAGGCGCTTGAACAGGATATTTTCGTCCGCACTTTCCGTGTAAAGGCGGAAGCTGTTGGAACTGGGGCACAGCAGGATAAGGTCCACGTTGCGTTTGTTCACCAGCCTCAGAATTTTCTCGTCATTGACTCCGCCCAATATGGCGACGGCGTCGAGAATGCCCGAAGCGTTGCGATGGTGCAGCGTCGAGAGCACTTGGTGGCCGGTTCTGTACATCAATTCGTTACCGAAATTCACCGAGGTGACGATGGTGCGGGGACGATCCGCCCACCGGGGCCGGTTAAGGAAGGCCGCGACTTTTTGCAAATCGCATTTGGTCTTGGATTCGGCCTCGCTCTTTTTTTCAAGCATGCTGATGCCGGCAACGCCCGGTCCCATTACAAGCAACAGAATTAATGTCGCCTTCACAAGGACGCCAAGCCCTCCGGGTAGACGATTCTGAACGGCGGCGTCGACGTCAAACAGCAAACCGGCCATGGGGATGGAGATGAAAATCCCCGCATACATGGACCAGCGCACCCAGTTGGCGGCGAACAAGGAAAAGACAACGATGGCGAAGACAACGAATAGCCATATCCAGAAAAAACGGGCGCGCTTTCGCCATTCCGTGAAGACGCGCCATGCCGCCCAAGGGAAAATAAGAAAACCGCCGCCAAGGAAAATCAGGAAATAACCGAACTCCTTAATGGGGGCGTATTCGGGGATATCCTCGAAAAAGATGAAGAGTTCCGGGCTTACGTCGGCCATGGGCCCCGCCAAAATCCCTGGGAAAAGCGTCCACATGACGGCGAAGACGGCGGCGGCGCCGGCCGCGCCGGCTGTAAGGCGCGCGACGGCGCCTTTGTTCCGCCAAAAGTTGACGGTGGCGAGGACGGCCCCCCAGAACGCCAGCAGCAAAGCCGCCACGCTCACATGAACGATGGAAATACGGTCGAACTCCACGGCGATGTAATTATCGGGGCCACGCTCCGCCAAAAGCGCTAACGCCAGCGCCACCGCAAAACCGAGGACGAGGCGAAAATTTAATTGCGCCGCTTCCTTCTCGTCCACCACCCACATCAATCCCGTGACGCTCAGGCAAAGGCCTAAGAAGACAAATGCTTCGGTTCCGGTCCAAACGCCGACAGCGGCGAAGACTCCCGCCGCCAGGGCGTTGCGAGAGCGTCCACCGCCGTCCTCCGCCGCTAACGCGCGCACGAAGAAACCGAAAGACATGACGGTGATCAGGGCGAACAGCAGATGGTGATCGCCGTGACCGGCGGTGGCGTAGCCCAACACGCTGAAACGCGACGCCGTCAGGGCTCCGGCGATGCAGGCCCCGGCGCGCCCGAGCAATGGCGCCGCCGCCCAAGCCACCGCCACCGCCGTCAGAACATGCAGCAGCGGGCTGACATAGGCGCCGGCGAGGAAAAGCGCCTTGGTAAAGCCAAGAAACGGCGTCAGCGGCAAGGCCATGGTCAGCAGGACGACATCGAACGGGCGCGTCCAGTGCAAGACGTCGCCGAACGGCGCGTTGGATCGTGGAATGAGGGAGCTGAACCAGTCCCCGGTTTCGTAAAGAAGCGTGACGCGCACAAGTCGGGCGTAGCTGTCGCCGTCGGTCAAATTGCCGCTGACCACCAACTCATCTACGAGGAGAACCCATGCCGCATGAACCAGGGCGACAAAGACCGCAACCGCCAGCATGGGCATAAGATTAAGAAGCGTATGCTTTTCGGAAGACGTGCGAGGGGTCAGCGCAAGAGTCTCCTGATAAAAATGGTCCAGAAAATTTTGAAGACGTGATAGCCCCTGATCTTCTTCCCTTCGTCATAGGTGCGGCCATGGTAACTGATGGGAACCTCGTAAACGCAATTCGCTTTGGCCACGGCGCAGGACAAAATTTCGGCCTGTTGCTCCCATCCCTTGGCGCGAAGAATATTGGGGTCCACCAAGTCCCGGCGGTACAATAGATAGCATGAGTAAATGTCGGTGAACGTGGCGTTGTTCATGATGTTGAAGAATGTCGTGATGAGACGATTCCCCAAACGGTGCCAGAAATAGTAGACCCGGGTGAACTCCGAGGCGATTAAGCGGCTTCCCATGACCACGTCAGCCCCGAAATGCGTAATCGGCTTCACCATTTTGTGATAGTCCTTCGGGTCGTACTCAAGGTCCGCATCCTGAAAGAGAACGAAATCGCCGGTGGCCGCGGTCAGTCCCGCGATGACCGCCGCTCCTTTTCCGCCGTTGACGGGGAGCTTGATGAGCTTGGTGAACAGATTGGGGTTCTCCTCCATGAGGGGGACGGAATTGTCCAAGGAGCCGTCATCAATGACGATCACCTCAAAGGAAACGCTGTCGATTTTTTGCTTATTCACCCTCCGTAGAATTTCAAGAATGGTCGCTTCCTCGTTATAGACGGGAATAACGATGGATAGGGTGATGTCATTATTAATGTTTTCCAGCATGAACAATTCTTACCGGATTTCCGTTGAAGATGCGACCTGGAAAAGACGAAATCCGCTGGCGAGACTGGCGGGAACGGAGACTTCCTTCAACCAGCCGGGAAGGTCGCCCTTAACCAGGCGGCGGTAAAGGACCCGTTCGCCGCCTTCGTCCTTCAGGAAATAACCATCTGCGTTCGAGCCGGGACAAAGCAGGAGGAGGTCTATGCTGCGCTCCCGAACCAGCCGCAAGGATTCGGCGTCATCGCCGCCGCCGAGAATTGTTATGCTGTCGAGGATTCCGGCGCTGTTTCGGTGATGGAGCGTGGCCAGCACGTTATGCGGGGTCCTGTACAAAATCTCCGGACCTAAATTCACCGAGGCGACGATGGCGCGGGGACGGTCCGACCATGGGGATTGGTTGAGAAATTCGGTCATATCCTTCAACACGCACGTCTTTTTCTTTTCGAGGGCTTCGGTCTTCACAGCCTTCTTGTTCAGAAGCGCTCCCGTCGCCCCGGCGCCCAGGGGGGCCACGGTGATAAACAAGATGGCCAAAGTATTGACGAGGACGCGCGTAATGCCTGTCAGACGCTCCGTTGAAAGAAAATCAATGCGGACTATAAGATCGGCCAGAGGTATGCTGAGAAAAATTCCCACATAAAGGACCCAGCGCACCCAACTGGCGGCGAACGCCAGATAAACCAGCAAGGCCGCGCCGACAAGGGCCCACGGCCATCTGTTTGGCCCCGGCCATTCCTCCTTGAACCGCCAGGCGGCCCAGGGGAGGGCGAAAACGGCGCCGCCAACATAGATCAGGAAGTACCAGACATCTCTGATAGGGGCGTACTCCAAGACGCCGCTGATCAGGAACATGAGGCGGGGATCAACACTGGCCAAGGAACCGAGAAAGATATTAGGAAACAGGAGGCGCGTGACGGCGGCGATCACGGCGGCGCCTAAGACGCCCGCGGCGAGGCGCGGCGCCGTTCCCTTGTTCTCCCAGAACCTGGGCCAAGCTCTGATGCAGCCCCAGAAAGTCAACAGCAAAGCCGCTATGGTCATCTGAATGATGGAGACCCGGTCGTATTCCACACCCAGGTAATGTTCCGGTCCGCGCTCCGCCAGCAAGACCAGAGCCAAGGACAGGGTGAGGCCGAGACAGAGATGATAGTTCCTGTCCGCTGAGTCCTTCTCGCCCAAAAGCCAAGGCAACCCGATCATCCCCAGGCAAATGGCGAGAAAGGCGATCTCTTCAATGCCGATCCAAAAGCCCAGGGATATAAGCGCACCGGCGGCGAGGGCGGCGCCTCTTTGACCAGAGCCCCTTTGACTAGAGCCCCTTTGACCAGAGAAGGAGCGGATGATGAATCCGAACGCCAAGACGTTGATCAAGGCGAACAGAATGTGATGGTCAGCGTTGCCGGCGATGGCGTAGCCCATGAACCCGATCTGCGCGGCGGTCAACCCGCCCGCAAGACATGCGCCCACGCGGCCGATCAGAGGCGCCGCCGCCCACGCCATGGCGACCACGGTTAGGATATGCAGCAAGGGACTTAACGCGGCCCCGGCCACATAAAGGCCTAAGTCAAACCCCAGAAACGGCGCCGTGGGCGCGGCGAGAACCAGCAACAGAACATCCAGGGGACGGGTCCAGTGCATGGTGGTCCCGTAAGGAGCGTTAGCCCGGGGAATGGAAACGTCGAACCAGTCACCCGTCTCAATAAGCCGTTGGACTCGGACCAGACGCATGAAGCTGTCGCCATCCTCAAGACCGCCTTGAAGAACCTCGGATTGCCCCCCAAAAAGCCATGCCAAGTGAACGGCGGCGACAAAGGCGACGGCCATCAATAGAGGCAAGCGTGAGACGCTGCTATTTTGCGTCAAGATACGCCTCCAACTCTTTCAAACCCTCGGGCGATCCGATCTCGAAGAAGCGCTCATGAACTTCGTGGCCGAGGGAATTATGCAAGGGCGTCCAACAGCCGTTTAGCATGAGATGAAGCATTCCGCACCTTTATGGGATCGATCAAGGCAAGAAGTTTAAAAGAATGCGCTCCCTTATCGTATGCGCCTTTTGGGCTGGCGTTGCGGGTTGCATTCAATAATTTGCTTAAAAGATCATCCTTGGGAATGGCTTCGATGTCTGGCTGCTTGGGAAGCAGATTTTCATTGAACCCCTGTCCGAAGTATTCTTTAACGCAGCCCTTGTCAGCCATGAACCAAGCCTCCATGCATTGCACCATGAGGTGAGCTTGGTTGTCCGCGGCGCCGTCGGGCTTGTCCCAATTATCTCTTTTCTTAAGGTGTTGCCATGACAAATCGTTGGCGTTGACCGAGTCTTCACTATCAACCAGGAGAATGGGGAAATCGTTGTCGCCAGCGTTTTTCAAAGCCGTGCAAAAATCATCATATGCATCATTGCGGGAGCCACAGGCGATGGTCCGGGGAAGATATTCAATCAAACCGGACTTCTTGAAGAACGCATGGAATCCTTTACGGCATTCAGTTCCCAAATATTTATTATTGTTTCCGCCGCCTTCCACAAAAACTCTGACTTTTACCATCTGGTGCCGCCCACTTTTCCATCAAGCCAAAGCTGACCAAGGGAATATTTTTCGAGCCAACTGGAAAGCTCCTCCTTACCAAGACGGCGCATGTTGGTTGCTCCCCCCTCCTTTTCGCAGACAATGATGGCTTCAGGCGTCTCGCTAAGCGCATTGACAAGAATGTCGGAATGGGTCGTGACGAATAGCTGAGTCCGGTGGGAAGCATCGACGAGAAGTTCGGCAATGGTTGGAATAATGTCCGGATGCAATCCCAGCTCAGGCTCCTCGATACACAAAATCGGTGGCGGATCCGGATGGCAAAGTAAAGTCAAAAGACATAGGTACCGTAATGTGCCATCGGACAGCCGTGTCGCGGGTATGGGATGATTCAATCCCTTTTCATGCATGAAAACCTGCACGGTTCCGCCAAGTATATTGGTCGTCAGTTTCTCAAAAGAATCGCTGAAATCCCGCAGCTTCTCCATAATGGTTTTCCAGGCGTTGGGATAACTATTTTCGAGATTATTGAGGACTAGACTAAGATTGCTGGCATCTTCACGAAGGAAATCTCCTGGTAAATCAGTGTTTTGCGGTCGGCGGGGCGGTGTGTCGCGGCCAAGATCCCACTCCTGATAAAGTTTTATTCTTCTATAATGGTCGCCAAGATAAGTAATCTCCGGGTATTGGTCTGGGTCTTTTCTTTGGGAAAGGACGGATTGATCGGGTTCCAGCTCTTCCCTTGAAAGTTTGCGCTCGAATTGGCTCTGGCCTGTTTCCACGGCACCAGATACTTCGGTTCTAACGCTTAGAACCGGATGGCCATTTTGGTATCGATAGAAAAAACGGACATCATCAAATCTCTCTGATTCCTTGTCTTTGTTTTCAATTACTTCGTCAATAAGTTCGAAGCTCTGTCCAGAAATGGAAAAAAATATTTTGTGGCGGAGCGGCATGGTCCATTTGGGGGTGCTGGCTGTAATGTCAATTTCGGCAATGTGGCGTCCTTTTCCCCCCTTCCAAAGCCATTCTCTAATACCGCCTCCCGGGCTGATGGGTTCCTTCAAATCTGTGGGGGCAGCTTTGAGAATACTGAATGCCTCGATCAAATTTGATTTTCCTGAAGCATTTGGGCCGATGAAAACGTTAAGAGTTTTCATCTCGATTTCATCAGACGAGTTGCCAAATGAAAGGAAATTCCTAAGCCTCATGGTTCGAATAAAAGGTTTGCTTCCCAAATTTTTCATGTGGCACCCATGGGCCAAAACGGACTCCTTGTCTTTTACAAAACCAATCAGCTGAATGCCAAAAGCAACCGACTTTGGTATTACGCCTTGTTTGGTATTCATATGAAACAGAAATGGCTGCGTTCAATCGGCCTGTCCGACAACCTTTTTTTTGTAAACCAAAAACAGGTTGGCCATACTGTCTATTTTGTCTTTAAAAATTCTGATAAGATAAAAAAACAGGGCGGTTACTACGAAATTTTGATGTACAACATAATAACACAGACGTTCAGAAATATTAAAGGCAGCCTGCCGCTGAAAGCTAAGATTTCCGGTTTTGCCGTAC
>CAJXGZ010000087.1 GCA_913053795.1 uncultured Rhodospirillales bacterium
AAGCACATTCTTGGGGACGACTCTGCCGCGGCGCCGCATAAGCAATTCGAGAACCTCCAGTTCGCGCCGGGAAATGGAGATGGGCTTATTCTTGATGCAAACCTCGCGGGATGTGGTGTCAAAGGAGATATTGCCGGAGGTCAAGGTTATTCCCAGAATGCCGCCCGGACGGCGAAGCAGGGCGCGAATGCGGGCCATCAACTCATCCATGTCGAAGGGCTTTAGAAGATAGTCGTCGGCGCCGCAGTCCAGTCCCTTGATTCTTTCTTCAACGCTGTCGCTTCCCGTCAGGATAAGGACGGGCACGCTGTTTCCCCGGTTGCGCGATGTACGCAACAAGTCAAGGCCGTCGCCGTCGGGAAGACACAGGTCCAGAATTACGGCGTCGTAATCAACAGTCTCCAGCGCCGCCTCGCTATCGCCCGCCGTCATGAAAGAGTCGACGGTGAAATCGTTATTTTTAAGCCCTATAGCGATACTGGAGGCGAGGCTTGGATTGTCCTCGATCAGAAGTATCCGCATATGATGCGCCATTATTAATCTTTTGAGGATTTGATTTTAGCCGGAAGGGCTCCTCGCGAAGTGTGATTTAGATCACATATGGAAAAAATCATTGAATACCTCGAAAGGATCGCTTTTGTCCGAGCCGCCGTTTTCGAAGCCCAGGCGCCGCCAGGTTTCCAGTATATGTTCGGGGAGTGGCGCGACGGCTTCCAGGAGTCCGCCGTCCGGGTGTGGAATGCGAATGGCGCGGGCGTGCAGGTGAAGCTTGCGGGGCAGTCCGGCATCGACAAGGAAAGCGCCCGCTCCGCCGTATTTGCCGTCGCCGAGAATGGGCGTTCCCAGCGCCGCGCAATGGGCGCGCAACTGATGGGTCCTGCCGGTCAGCGGCTCAAGGGCCAGCCACGCCGCCTTTTTCGACGCCTTGTCCAAGACCTTGTAGAGGGTCTCCGCCGCCTTTCCCTTGGCTGCGTTGGCGACCATGCGTTCGCCCTTGGGGCCGGGCGACTTAGCCAAGGCCAGAGAGATGCGGCCCTGGGGCGGTTTCGGCGCGCCGGCGACGGCCGCCCAATACAGCTTGCGCACGGTTTTGGCTCGGAAGGCGGCGGTGAGTTTGGCGGCGGCGGCGGCGTCGCGGGCCAGCGCCAGAACGCCCGAGGTGTCTTTGTCCAGCCGATGGACAAGCCGAGGCCTTTCCTTCGAATCGAAGCGCAAGGCGTCCAGCATGCCGTCAAGATGGCGTAACGTTGCGGTTCCCCCCTGAACCGCCAGTCCCGGCGGCTTATCGATAACGATGACGCGGGCGTCGCGGTGAAGGATTCGCGAGACCAGCGCCTCGGCGTCGGCGGCGCTGACCTCGCGGACCCTTTGCTTCGTTTTGTTTGAGTCGCCCAAGGGGGGGATGCGCAGGCGCTGGCCCGCCTCAAGCCTCGCTCCGGCCTTGATGCGTTTGCCGTCCACCCGCACCTGCCCGGTGCGCAGCAATTTCTGCAGCCGGGCATGGGATAGTTCCGGGAAACGGCGCTTAAACCAGCGGTCCAGCCTGAGGCCAGCGTCTTCGGCGGCGATTTCCTCGGTTCTGACGCCGCTCATTCCTCATTTCCCTTGCTTTCCAAGGCGGCTTCGCGGGCGTCGTCAAAGGATGGCGGCGCTGTCTTGAGAGTCCGCTCGCCGGTGATCGCGATGGCCAAGGCGCCCAGCGGCGCGGTCAGAAGAATGCTCAGCACGGCGACGGCCAGGATGATCTCGCCGGGCCGCGTATCCATCCCCGCCGCGCCCAAGGCGGCCAGCGCTCCGCCGCCGATGGCCGCCTGCACCGTCGCTTTGGGGATGTAGGAGATGACCACGAACAGCCGCTCGCCCCGGTCAAGGTCGCTGCCCATAAGGCACATCCAGGTTCCGATGCTGCGCGCCGCCAGCCCGCCGGCGATCAGGGCGGCGCCGGCCACTCCCGCTTGCAGCGCAACCTGCACGTTGACCTGAGTCCCGACCATGGTGAACAGCACGATCTCGGCGAACACCCAAATCTTGCCAAGCTTGGCGGAAATCTCGTGCGCCATGTGTTCGTCTTTTTCCAAAATGATAAAGCCGATGGCCATCACCGCCAGCAGGGCGGCGAAGGGAACCCACGGCGCCGTCAGATGTTCGATGCGCACCAGAATCACCGATGCGCCTAAGATCACCAGCACCCGCTTGGTGGCGCGGGGGTTGAAGCGCTTGAACACGCGGTGCAGAGCCAAGCCCGCCAGCAGCCCCGGTTATCTCGCCCGCGACATCGCACAAATCCTTGATGGAAACCGGGATGCCGGCCAGCTTCCAGGCGACATCCATGCTTTGGCCGGTGAGCATGCCGACGAGGACGCTGTAAACGACAATGACGAAAACGTCGTCAATGGCCGAGGCCGCCAGCAACAGCGTTGGGATTCCTTTCGCCGCGCCCATGCCGCGTTCGATGAAACCGATCATCAGCGGCACCACCACGGCGGGCGACACCGCCCCCAGCACCGAGCCCAGCACCGCCGATTCCAAATAGGTCAGCCCCAGCAAGGGAGGGCCGAGGACGGTGACGGCGGCGCCCTCGACAATGGCCGGCGCGGCGGACAACAGCAGCACTCGGCCGCCGACCCTGTTCAGGGTCTCCTTGCTTAATTCGAAACCGGCTCTCAGCAGAATGACGATGAGGGCGATCAGGCGCAGGTCTCCCGACACCTCCAAAAGCTCTGGCCCCACCAGGCCCAGCATGTAGGGACCGAACGCCACTCCCAGCAACAGCATGCCCACCAGGCCCGGAACGGACAGCTTGCGGAAGGCCCAGTCAACGATAAGTCCAAGGATCAGCAGTTCTGCCAGGCCGACGATCATTGGCCTTCTCTTTCTTTTCTGAGCTTGTCCCAGTAGGCCAGGCGTTTGGTGATTTCACGTTCGAAGCCACGCTCCTTAGGCGTGTAGAAACGCCGCCGCGCCATGCCGTCGGGGAAGTAGTTGCGGCCCGAGAACCCATCCTCGGCGTTGTGGTCGTATACGTAGCCCTCGCCGCACCCCAAATCCTTCATCAGCTTGGTGGGGGCGTTGAGGATATGCTTGGGCGGCGATAGGGAGCCGGTTTCCTTGGCCGCTTTCATGGCCGCGCCTTCCGCCATGTATGCGGCGTTGGACTTAGGCGCGCTGGCTAGATAGACGATGCACTGAACCAGCGCCAGTTCGCCCTCGGGGCTTCCCAGCCGCTCGTAGGCCTCCCAGGCGGCGATGGATTGGGGCAGGGCGTCCGGGTCCGCCAGACCGACGTCCTCGACGGCGAAGCGCACAAGACGGCGGGCGATGTAGCGGGGGTCCTCGCCGCCGGCGGTCATGCGCGCAAACCAATAAAGGGCGGCGTCGGCGTCGGAGCCGCGCAAGGATTTATGCAAGGCGCTGATGAGGTTGAAATGCCCTTCCTGGGACTTGTCGTAAAGGGGCATGCGCTTTTGCACGGCGGCGGCCAGCGCCGCCGTGTCCAATACCGGCTCGGCGGGCAGGCGCAGGATTTCCTCCGCCATGTTGAAGATATACCGTCCGTCGCCGTCGGCCATGGCGCGAAGGGCGGCGCGGGCGTCCGTATCCAGGGGCAGACTTTTGCCTTCCTCGGCCTCGGCGCGCGTCAACAGTTTCTCCAGCGACTCGTCGTCAAGGCGATTCAGAACCAGCACCTGACAACGCGATAAAAGCGCCGCGTTCAGCTCGAAGGATGGGTTCTCGGTGGTGGCGCCGACGAGGATCACCGTGCCGTCCTCCACATAGGGCAAAAAACTGTCCTGCTGGGCGCGGTTGAAGCGGTGTATTTCGTCGATAAACAATAACGTGCCTTGGCCCATGCCGCGGCGCCCGCGCGCCGCCTCGAAAATTTTGCGCAGATCGGCGACACCGGAGAAAACGGCGGACAAGGGCTCGAAATGCAAGTCCGTGCGCTCCGCCAACAGCCTGGCGATGGTGGTCTTGCCCGAGCCCGGCGGCCCCCACATCACGAAGGACGCCAGTTGGCCGGAAGCGGTCATGCGGCCGATCGGGCCGTCGCTTTCCAGCAGATGCCCTTGTCCCACCACCTGGTCCAGGGATTTGGGGCGCAGACGGTCGGCCAATGGACGCGGGGCCTGAGACTGGAACAGGGTGCTCGTCTCGTTTTTCAATACGCTTCCGCCATAAGGTAATAAAATATAATAATAAAAAAAATAGAGTAGACTTTCCTCACCTTGAAAGTGAAGAGATAATGCCGCGTAATCAAACAACTGTCCTAGTGGTTGACGATCAGGAACTCGTTCGGGAATTCCTGGTGGCGTATCTGAGCAGCGCCGGCTACGACACCGCCACCGCCGTGGACGGCGCCGACGCTTGGGAAATCCTTAAAAGCGAGCCGGACGGCTTTGACGCCATCGTGCTTGATCGCAGAATGCCCAATATGGACGGCATGGAGCTTCTGGCGCGGTTGAAGAAGCATCCGAAACTCAAGCATATCCCGGTGATTATGGAGACCGCGGCGGATAGCAAGGAGGACATCGTCGACGGCATCCGCGCCGGCGCCTATTACTACCTGACGAAACCCATCGACGGGGAAGTTCTGTTGTCAATCATGGCTTCCGCCTTGGAAAGCCATAGACACTATAATCGCTTGCGCGAGGGCGTTCAGGAACGCGCCGACGCGTTTTCCATGATGACTTCAGGCGCCTTCAAGTTCAGGTCCTTGGAGGAAATTTACCGCCTGGCGGTTTCCCTGGCCGGGGCCTGCCCAAAATCGCAGTCCGTTGTGGTGGGGCTGTCGGAGTTGATGATCAACGCCGTCGAACACGGCAATCTTGGCGTTTCTCATTCCAAGAAAGCCGCCTTGATCGCACAAAGTCTTTGGTCGAGCGAAATCGAGAAGCGCCTGGCTCTTCCCGAAAATAAATCCAAGTACGCCACCATCAATTTTGAGCGCGCCGACGGACGGATCGTTTTCACAATCAAGGATGAAGGAAAGGGGTTTGATTGGCGCCGCTTCAAGGGGTTCAACACTTCGCGCATATTTGAGTCTCACGGGCGGGGCATTGCTCTCGCCCAAAAGATCAGCTTCGATAGAATCGAATTCAGCGGCAAGGGGAACAAAGTGATGGCGAGCATTGATATATCCTCCAGGGATGAACGCTCTCATCCTTCGCCGGGAGGGGCCGCCAGCTTCGCCGATGAGTTCGAGCGTTTCCGCGATCGCATGGAGGAGGAGCTGGGCGCGGCGCGGGCCATGCAGGAGGGGCTCTTGCCTTCCCCCGAGATCATGCGGGGTTTTCAGGAGCAGTACGGACTGTTCATGTCCGCCTACTTCGAGACGTCGTCTGAGCTTGGCGGCGACATGTGGGGGGTCATGCCTTTTGACCAAAACAGGTTGGCCGTCTATGTGGTCGATTTTTCCGGCCATGGAATGACCGCCGCCCTCAACACTTTCCGACTGCATAGCCTGACCCGTGATAAAAGGAGCGACGGGGAAAACCCGGCGGAATATTTGCGGGCGCTTAACGCGCCATTGGCTGAAATGCTCTCCACCGAGCAGTACGCCACCATGCTCTATGGCGTTATCGACGGGGAGGCCGGGGACTTTACCTACGCCACGGCGGGGTCTCCCTTGCCCGTGTACGCCAATCTCGCCTCTGGCGAGGTCTCTTTGGGGGAGGGCGGCGGCTTGCCGCTTGGCATCCAGAAAGACGTTACTTATGAAAACCGGCGTTTGGCTTTTCCGCCGGGCTCCATGCTTTTGCTCTATAGCGACGCCTTGACTGAAAGCCCCTTGGATAAGGGGGGGCGCGTTGGCAGGGAAGGCCTTATTGAGATGGTCAAAAGCGCTGTCTCCCAGCAGGGGGAAAACGCCACTGTGGATGATATCCTTAAGCCATTCTTCGATCTATCGCCACGGCCGCTCACCGACGACCTCACCGCTGTTTGTTGCATAAAAAAGGCGGATGCTTAGGCTTACTTCTTTCCCGGCCTGAGCATGAAGGCGGGCGTGTGTTTGCCCATGCCGACGACCGGGGCGTTATCGGGCTTCTCTGGAACAGGCTCCGGTTTAGGCCGCTCCCCCTCCCGGCCGCGTCTCTTGGGGGCTTCTTTTGGCCGCGCGCTTTGGGGCTCCGCGCTTTGGGGCCGTGCGCTTTGGGGCTCCGCGCCCTTGACGCCGCCGAGCTCCAGGGGCGGGATTTGCCGGCCCGTCAACTGGGCGATGCCGGCCAAGTGCTTGCCGTCCTCGGCCGTCGCCAGGGTCAAGGCGCGCCCTTCCTTGCCGGCGCGCCCCGTTCGTCCGATGCGGTGAATGTAGTCCTCGGGGTGGGTGGGGACGTCGAAGTTGAAGACGTGGCTCATGTTGGGGATGTCCAGCCCCCGCGCCGCCACGTCGCTGCACACCAGGAAGGTGATCTTGTCCGCCTTGAAGTTCTCCAGCACCTCCATGCGCGCCGATTGCTGCATATCGCCGTGCAACTGGGAGGCGTTATAGCCGTGGCGGGTCAGCGACCGGCAAAGCACCGAGACGTCGCGCTTGCGGTTGCAAAAGATCAAGGCGTTCTTGACGCCTTCTTTTTCGATCAGGCTGCGCAGGGCGGCGCGTTTTTCCTTTTGCCCGCCGCCGGGGCGCTTGCCGTCTCTGTGGGACACCATCAACAGGCCCTCGATCACGGTTTCGGCGATGGAGGCCGGCGGGGCCACCGAGATTTCCTTTGGGTTCATCAGGAAGGCGTCGGCGAGGCGGCGGATTTCCGGCGGCATGGTGGCCGAGAAGAACAGGGTCTGGCGCAGCTTGGGCACCAGCGAGACGATGCGCTCCACATCCGGGATAAAGCCCATGTCGAGCATGCGGTCGGCTTCGTCGATGACCAGGATCTTTACGTCGTTGAGAAGCAGCCGCCCGCGGTCGAACAGGTCCATCAACCGCCCCGGGGTGGCGATCAGCACGTCCGGGCCGCGGTCGATGACGGCGATCTGGTCGGCCATCGAGACGCCGCCGATAAGCAGCGCCATGGAAAGCTTGTGGTGCTTGCCGTAGACGTTGAAGTTCTCCGCCACCTGGGCCGCCAGCTCGCGGGTGGGCTCCAGGATCAGGGTGCGGGGCATGCGCGCCTTGGCTTTGCCGGCGGCCAGGATGTCGATCATGGGCAGGGTGAACGAGGCGGTCTTGCCGGTGCCCGTCTGGGCGCAGCCGAGGATATCGCGGCCCATGAGGACCACGGGGATGGCTTGCGACTGGATCGGCGTCGGTTCTACGTATCCCGCGTCGGTTACAGCGCGCAGGACCTCATCGCTCAGTCCGGTATCGGAAAATTTCATTGGGTTTTGGTATGTCCGGTCCCGCTCTCAGGCCCGCTGTTCCGTCATGTATTGTTGTTTTAAAGGTCAAAGATGGCGCGATATTAGGGTTTCCCGGCGTCCTGTCAATCATCCTAGTGGTTAGAATCCAACATATGGCGCCTAAGCGCCCTTGGCTGGAGGGCGGGCATGGTCTAATTTTTAGCATTGAGTTGATCCTGGAGGCGCCGAACATGCTCATTGAGGTTGAAAAATCCTGCCTGCTGGTTATCGACGTCCAGGCCAAGCTGGCCCCCACCATTGATGAAATCGAGCGGGTTATCGCCAATACCGCCAAGCTGTTGAAGGGGGCGGCCTTGCTGGGCGCGCCGGTGCTGGTTTCCGAGCAGTATCCCAAGGGCCTGGGGGCGACGGTGGAGGTCTTGGCGTCCCTGCTGCCCGAAGGATGCGCCGTTATCGAGAAGGTTTCCTTTTCCTGCATGAGCGACGGGAACTACGTGCGCCGCTTCACGGGAATGGGCCGCGAGCAAGCCGTCATCGCCGGTATCGAGGCCCATGTGTGCGTCCTGCAAACGGCGATGGAGCTGCTCGGCCGAGGGGTCCATGTGTTCGTGGCCGCCGACGCCGTCTCTTCGCGCACCATTGAAAATCATCAAACCGCGCTCAGCCGCATGCAAGCCGCCGGCGCCCATATGGTCACCACCGAGATGGTGCTGTTCGAATGGCTGCGGCGTTCGGACGCGCCCCAATTCAAGGAAATCAGCAAGCTCATCAAGGAGCCCTCATGAGCGCTCATCTGCTTCTGCTGCCGGGCCTGTTGTGCGACGCCTTGCTGTGGCGCCCCCAGGCGGAGGCCCTTTCCGGCCTCGCCGGCATCGCCATCGCCGATCTCACCCGCGACGACGGCATGGCGGACATGGCGCGCCGGGTTCTGGAGGAGGCGCCTTCCGAGACCTTCGCCCTCGCCGGGCTGTCCATGGGCGGCTACTTGGCCATGGAGATCATGCGCCAGGCCCCGCAAAGGGTGGAGCGGCTGGCGCTGCTGGACACCGCCCCGCACGCCGATACGCCTGAACAAACCAAGCGCCGCCGCATGTTTATCCGGATGAGCGATCACGGCGAGTTCAAGGGCGTCACCCAGCGCCTGCTGCCCTTGCTGATTCACGAGGACCGCCTCCAGGACAAGGAGCTGTGCGATACGGTTTTCAAAATGGCGGAGAACATCGGCAAGGACGCCTTCCAGCGCCAGCAGTCGGCGTGTATAAGCCGGCGCGACTCCCGGCGCGACCTGGAGCGCAAAGCGAAATATTGCGCCCCTCTCCGGTCGGTCGGCGTGGCTGAGCAGGGCGCCCTGCTGGCGCACGAGGAG
>CAJXGZ010000088.1 GCA_913053795.1 uncultured Rhodospirillales bacterium
TCAATTTCCACTGACTTGAAATCACCAGCCTCATCTTGTTCAACAAATACGCCCCAATCTCCGTCCGGAGTGCGAAGCACCGCTTCAGTTAGAACGGCAAGATATTTGTTTCCCTTATCAATTTGTATTCTTGTATCGACATACATTCCTGGATGCAGGCGATCTTCTTTGTTGTCAACCTCAATGCGGACACCGATGGTGCGAGTATGTTCATCGAGAAGATGGTGCTTCTGAATAACTTTTCCTTGCAGCCAGCCATTATCTGGCACATGAATACGGGCATTTGCGCCGATATCTACTTCTCCTAACTGTTTTGGCGATAGGCGGCTTTCCACCCATAACACTGATTCATTGACGATATTGAATAATATGCGGCCCGGCTCAATTAACTCACCCTCAATAAAATCATCGCTGACAATTATTCCATCTTGTGAAGCTGTTAACTGAAATTCTCCCGGCGCCGAAACAGCGCCTTTAGCGTGCAATTCCTCTACCTGTAACTTCGTCATGCCGTAAGCCATTACCTTGGCTCTGGCCTGAGTGTCCGCAACCCTTGCTTGACTGTAGCGCTTTGCGGAAACAGCGGACGAGCCAAGCTGTTTCACACGCTTCCATTCTTTGTGGGCAACCAGCAATTCTCCGACGGCTTCGGCAACTTCAACACTGGAAAGCGTGAGCAGCGGTTGACCTTTTTTTACAGCATCGCCTAATTTGGCGTGACGCGCGACGACCTGCGCAGAGATACGCGGAGTCACCTTGCTGCTTAAATATGAATTGAGTTTCACTTCACCAGGAGCGGTAAGTTCACTTTCCAAATTTTGAAGAGTAAGCTGTTCAACAACGATGCCAGCCTCTTTCATGGACTCTGGCGTTAGTTCTACAGAACCACCACCTTCTTCCCCCTTCTCGTGACCGCCGGCTTCTTCCTCGGCGTGGCCTTTTTCTCCATTCCCATATCCATTTTTTTCGGCAAAAACCGGAGGCGCTAAAATCAAAGAAAGTAATAATGTAAATAATATATGTTTTTTCATTTTATTTCTCATGCAGCCATTGTTCTATATTTCCCGATGCGCCAAGCCATGCAAACCATGATTTCCATGCTTTACTATGCAGCTCCTTAGCCGCAATTTCTGTATCAAGTGTTTGTTGAACCTGCACCAGATAATCGGTGGCGCTTAAGTCACCGACTTTGAATTTGCGATCCAAAGTATCTATTTGCTGCTCCAGAGCGCGTGCGCCGTTTTTCTTCCAGACGCTCCATGCGCGAGCAGATAATTCGTAACTTCTCTGGCTGCTCATAAGACGGGATTTTGCAGACTGGAAAACGCTTTGCAGAGATTTTTGCTGTGCCGTAGTTTTATATTTGGCTACATCCACCTCGGATCCATAGGTGTTAAAAACATTAAGAGGAATCGAGACAGACATCCCAATAACGTTATCACCCTCGCTTGATCCACCCTTCAAGCTTACAGTGGGGTCTGGAATTCTTTCTCTACGCGCCCGTGAAATGGCGGACCTTAACGCCTCGCCTCGGGCTTGCAACATGCGTATGGCGGGAAGATTACCAATCACCTCTTCCACATTCTCGCCGCTCATGGCGATATTCGGCAACGTATCGGACAAGGCCGGCAGCACGCTCATGTCGTTGACTGAAAAACCGATGGATGATTCCAACGCCATCTTACTATCACCAAGCGCCGTCTCTGCATCCGCATTCTGGATAAGAGCTTCCGAAAAGGCCAACTGTGCTAGATTAAACTCGCTCTGGTCAATATCACCCGCCTTAAATCTTTTTCCAGCCAATTCCGAAAACCGCTCCATTAATTTTGTGCGTTCGGACGATAGCGCTAAAATTTCCTTAGCAGCCTGATAATCAGCCAGAGCAGAGAGCACGTTTACTGCTATGGTTTGGCGGGCATTGTCACGTTCTGCGGCGGCGGCTTGTAGCTCATATTTCGCCACTTCACCCGCGGCGAGAAACTTACCGCTCCAGTCAATCGTCTGGCTAACGCCAATAAGTTTGGTTTTATCAGCGCCATCCTTATCTTCACCTTCGAATTCTATCACAGGATTATATAGCCATTTGGAGTCAGCCTCAGACTGTGCGCGAGCGGCATTCAATTTCGCCTCGGCTTCTTGGGAAAGAGGACTTTCTTGCCAGATATGCTGAACAAAAGAAGCAATCTGTGCGGTGGATGCATCCTGCACAAATATTTTCATACTGGCTGGAATTCCCAGACTTTTTTCTTCAGCATAGGATGGCGTGGAAAATAACGGAACACCTGCCATTAATGCAGTGGCGGCGCCAAGCATTAGGTGCTTTGCTCCTCTATTTATTGTCATTTTCATACACGACTCCCATATAACAAGATGCTGCCTTTCCCCACTTCTTTCGTCCCGCTATACAGTCATAATTACCCTGTGTTGCGTGAGTGCGTTAACGGCGACAGAATGATTTACGGTGACTCAGTTTGTGGGGGGCGGGTCAATCTTTTTTTTATACTTTCCAAAGCTTGTTTTGATATTGTCTTCGCTATCTCTTCAATCAAGTCTTTTGTTCCCCTATCGGTTCACCTTGAGCATTCGACCAACATCCACATGTTGCTCTAATTGACAAAAATGTAGAAAGCTTTGACAAAGATCAATTAACGCAAGGCGGGAAGTGATCTCATGCGCCGGGTTTCCGTCACCTCGAACCAATCGAGATGCCGAAGCGTTCTCGACGCCGTCTTGATGGCGTTCTCGATGGCTTCTTCAATGCTGGTCTTTGACGACCCGACAAGCTCAACCTTCTTATAAACATGATCGGTCTCGGCCTTTCTCCTCTATTCATTCCGGACTGAAATATACGCCCTCTCCTTGAAACCCCAAGAACGCATAATCATAGCATTAATTGAGGGGGCATTCATGACTTGGGTCATAAAAATCGATTTATTTCAGGGCGATGACTCGCCCGCGCTTTCTTGAAAAAATGATACCGCGCACCCGGATAATCCTTCATAATTTTCGCCACCCCCTAAACGGAACGATAATTGGAGGCGTCATGCCCAGCGCGAAATCTTTTAAAAGACGTTTACCGATACTGTTGTTGCTGGCTTTCCTAAGCGCCGGCCCCCTCGCCCCCGCCCCCGCCTGGGCCGGATCCGGGTCCGCGCCCACCGTGGCCATCCTGGTCAACGGCTTTGGCGATTGCTGCGCCCAGCGCATGGTGGCGCTGATCAACGCCCTGAGGGGGTTGGGCGTGAAGTTCCCCACCGTCTCCATCAGGAAGCTTGACGGCAAGATGTACATCCACCACGTGACGCCCTGGAACAGCTTCACCGGCCTGGACCAGGGGTTCCTGGTCAACCTTGATCCGCAATTCTACGTGCAAAAGGCCATGACCGACAGCTTGAGCCAGCCGGGAAGCCTCCTCGACAAGCTCGGAAACGCGAGTGATTTGACCACCAATGACGACCTCATGGAAAAGATCATGAGCATGGTGCGCAAGGGAAGCGACGCCCAGTTCCTGGAGGAGGTCTCCGATTACCTGAACAAGCTGGATCCGGAAATCCAAGTCATTCTCATCGGCCACAGCTTCGGCGCCGATTCGATAATGAGCGTGTTGGAGCGGCTCAATAACGACATCCTGTTCGTCGCCGCCCTCGATACGGTGGGCGCCCTCGGCCAACGCCGCACGAACACGAGCGTCACGGTCCCCTCCAAGGTCGGCTACTTCTATAGCCGCTGGCAGGAAAACGAGATGTTTCCCTTCGATTACTTGGTCGGCGGAAAATTCAAGGACTGCCAAGCGCGCCTGGGCTGCAACCAGAACGTCCAGAACGCGGCCAGGGCCAAGGACGGGAAAAACCTGGGCAAGAAGCTGACCCATGTGGAGCTGCCCTACGATCCCTTCATCCAACAGGAAATGATCGGCATCATCAGCCAGTTGCTGAAGGGCGAGACTCCCGCCGTCCCCACCGCCGCCGCGCCGGCGCCCAAGGAAGAGGCCAAGAAAGAAGCCAAAAAAGAAGAAGGCATGGCCTCGAAGCTTCTCAAGTCGTTTCCCGGGAAAGGCCTCTTCGGCGACTGATATAATGGAACGGAGAGTCTATTTCATCCTTGGCGATTTGCTGGCCTGCGCCGTCATCGCCGCCGCCGCCGGCCTGTTGACGCAGAGCCTGATCCCCGTGGATTGGGCCGCCGCCCCCATCGTCATATTGATCGGCATGTTGATCGGCTTGCTTATCGGCTTGTTCGCCGGAATATTCGGCGGCTTCCTTTTTGCGCCGTTTTTCGGCGCCATGGAGCTGATACTGCCCGTTACGCTGTCCGGGACGGCCGGCGGCATGTTGACCGGCATGCTGCACCCCCTGGCCGGACTGACGCCGGGGGAGGCGATTCAAGGCGGAATCCTGGTGGGGATTTTGTGTTTGGTTTTCACTTACTTATTGCAGACCATCCTCCACGGAGAAGTCAAATGAAGGACCTCAAAACCCAGGAAAAATGGGACTCCGCCGCCGCCATATTCGATCTCATGGGCGGCTTTGGCCCGGAAAGGAGATGGCGTGCGCGCAAGACGAGGCTTTTTTCGCAGATGGAGGGCAAGGTCCTGTTCGTGGCGGTGGGCACGGGGCTGGACATTTCCTCTTTTCCTTCGGGCAAGAACATCGTCGGCATCGACATCAGCCCCAAGATGTTGGAGAAAGCCAAACCCCGGGCCGATGCTTATCCCGGGGAAATGACGCTGCGGGTTATGGACGTCCATGACATGGATTTTCCTAACGCCTTTTTTGATCAGGTTTATACGTCGTGCGCATTCTGCTCCGTTCCCGATCCGGTGAGGGGACTGTCGGCCCTTCTGAGGGTTCTCAAGCCTGGGGGGGAATTGAAGATGTTCGAGCACACCGGATCGCGCTGCTTCCCCTTCAGCCTTATGTTGAACGTTATGAATCCGCTTTTCAGGAGCTTCGGCCCCGAGACCAACCGGGACACGGTGGCCAATGTCAGGGCGGCGGGCTTTCAAGTGCGCAAGGTGACCAACATTTTCCTGGACGTGGTCAAGACCATCGAGGCCGAGGCGTAATCTACTCGCCGCCGTAATGGATGTAGTCGGTCCAGGTGCGCTCCAGGCGCCTGAGAGATTCGCAAAGGGCGAGGACATCCTCCGGCGTCAACCCATGCTTGGCGAGGGACTCGGCGTTTTCATCCTCCATCTCGCGCACTCTCTTGACCACGTTCAGGGCCTTGTCGGTAAGTTTGATGGCAACCGACCGCTTGTCGTGGACCGAACGCTCCTGGTCCAAGTACCCCATATCGGTCAATTTCTTGATATTGTACGAGACATTAGAGCCCTGGTAATAGCCGCGCTCAATCAAGTCGCGGATGGTGATTTTCTCTTCGCCGATGTTGGCCAGCAGCAATGCCTGAACCGCGTTGATGCCGCGGACGGACATGCGGTTCAACTCGGCCCTGAGCACATCAAGAAACCGCCTGTGAAGACGCTCGATCAGACGGGTTAATTCAAGATACTCCTTCCTCACGGCAAGGGCTCCTTTCCAAACAACGATTACTAGAGCCGAACAATGATTATCAGAGAAGGAGCCATTAGCGTCAAGCGGCGCCGCGCTTGTCCTGGACGGTGGAATGACGGCCCGGAGAACCAGGCTGGCCTTCATTTTTTGCGCGGACGCTCTTTTCCAACCCCGCCAGGGTTTCCATTGAATCGGCCCGCGCCGACTTCCGGGCCTTGATCTCGGACTCAAGCAACTCAACGCGCATGGACAGCCTGCCGATGGTATTATTGCTTTCCATCAAAGACACGGTGAGCTTGTCAATGTTGGCGTTGATCCCCCTGACGTGAGCCTTAACGAAAGTGTCATTATGATTATTCTTGCGATGGGTGGCCTCGCCAACCAACCACAAAGCAAGAAGAGCGACAAATAATGATGCGGATCCAAGAATAAGCGCCACGAAATCCCCCTACGCAAAAAAACAAGAAAAGACACTATATCATGACAAAATTAGCCGTGGCGACGCAGAATGTGGAAAAGTATGTGGAAAATTTGTGGATAAACAAAAAAAATCCGGGGAATTAGGATTCAAGAAAATCTGAAGCGCGCAATCAGGATAACCACCAAAAGAATGGTGTTAATGATCAAAGCGGTCACTACCAGTTTTTTTTTCGTCTCAAAACTCATCGCCATATTGCGTCATCCGGCCAGGGGAAACCCTCTTCGGCGATGCTAATGAGATTCACCGCTCCAGGCAAGACGCCAAACATGTTTTGTGATCCGTGAATTTGAGTTTTTTTAAATGAGTAATTGACCGGAAACCGCGATCTGGTCATTAGGGTCCAAACTCATTCAAATGATACCCTTTGGCGGCCCCCTAGTTTCGGCTGCTTTATTGGAGATGGATTTGAAACTGTTGAGATACGGCCCCAAGGGCGAGGAAAAGCCGGGATTGCTGGACGGCGGCGGGCGCATTCGCGCCCTGTCGGGACATATCAACGACATCACGGCGGATTTGCTGGCGGCGGAGCATTTTGACTCCCTTGTTGAGTTGGACCTGGATGCGCTTCCCCTAATTGACGACTCGCCCCGTCTTGGCGCGCCCCTCTCGGGCGTCGGCAAGATATTGGCCATCGGGCTCAATTACTCGGACCACGCCAAGGAGACCGGGGCCAAGCCGCCCACTGAGCCGCGCCTGTTCACCAAGGCGGTGACCGCCCTTAACGGCCCCAATGATCCGATAGTGTTGCCCAAGGGCTCGAAACACAGCGACTGGGAGGTGGAGCTGGCGGTGATCATCGGCGCCCGCGCCCAGTACGTGGAGGAATCAAGCGCCTTGGATTACGTCGCCGGCTACGCGGTGATGAACGACGTCTCCGAGCGCGCTTGGCAAAAGGACCGCGGCGGCCAGTGGGTCAAGGGCAAGAGCTTCGACACCTTCGCCCCCTTAGGCCCTTGGCTGGTGACCAAGGACGAAATCCCGGACCCGCAAAACCTCAAGCTGTGGCTGGACGTAAACGGCGAACGCCGCCAGGACTCCAACACCAGCAACATGACCTTCACGGTCGCTTTCCTGGTGTCCTACCTCAGCGAATTCATGACCCTCATGCCCGGCGACGTGATAACCACCGGCACCCCGTCCGGCGTCGGACTGGGCATGAAGCCGCCCACATTCCTCAATCCCGGCGACGTCATCAAGCTCGGCGTCGAGGGGCTGGGCGGGCAACGCCAAACCGTCAAGGCCTGGGAAGACAGGCATTACGGTGACAGTTTACTTATCTAATTAGTAAACTGTCACCGTAATTAAATCATATCGCGGCGGACGCGAACCCGCACGCCCTCGGCGATTTCCACCTGCACTTCGTTGTCGTCGATGACTTTTCTGACCTCGCCAAAAATGCCGCCGTTGGTGACGATCTTGTCGCCGCGGCGGAGGGCGCCCAGCATGGCCTTGTGTTCCTTTTGCTTCTTCTGCTGGGGACGAATGAGAAAGAAATAGAAGACAACAACAATCAGGACCAGCGGTATCATGGATTCGAAGCCGCTGGGACCGGAGGCTCCAGCCGCCTGCGCGAAAGCCGGCGTGACAAACATGAAAAACTCCTCAATGAAACTCTCAACGCCCCAAGGAACAAGACAAGACCGAGGAGCCACCAAAACCGGCGGCGACTATACCCGCCACGGCGCAACTTGCAAACGCTCTTCGTTAAAGAAAAAGTTTATTTAGCCACGGATGGACACAGATGCACACAGATAATAAATCCTTACGCTTATCCGTGTTGATCTGTTCTCTAATTGCATGGTTCAAGTCAAGCTCTCCTGAAAAAATTAAAGGGGTCATTAAAGGGGTCAGGCCCCTTTAATTTTGGGGCTGTCCTAGATAACTAACGCTTGTTGGCCAGTTTGATCCATTTTTTGAGCTGCCTCAAGAGTTGCTTGGGCGATCCCCCGTTGAAGCGCCATTCGCATTCCTTCAGGAACAGGTGGAAGTGGTGTTTGGGGACGCCGTTGTATTTTCTCATATGCCTCTTCGCTTGATTCCAGAAGTTCTCGATCCCGTTGATGTGGTTCCGCTCGTCTGCGAACAACTCGGAGTGATTGATCCGCAGGTGATGGAAATCCGAAATGTCGAGCGCGTTGTAGCTGGCCAGGCAATCCGTGTAGACGACGCTATCCGGCACGATCATGCGCTCCATGATGGGCATCAGGGTCTCTGTGCGGACGTCGGAGATCATCTTGGCGTAGACCTTGCCACCCCGTTTGAGAATGCCGAAGACAGGGACCTTGCCGGCAGCGCCGCGCCCGCGCTTGCCCTTTCTCTTACCGCCGAAATAGCTCTCGTCCACCTCCACCTCACCGGAGAACGGGAAAACCTCGTCCAGTTGCCAAGCGATGATCTCGCGGAGACGATGGTAGAAATAGGCCGCCGTGGTCTTGTTGACGCCCACCAGATCGGCCGCTGTACGGGCCGTCATTTCTCCGACGAAAAATTCCAGCAGTCGTTCCTGCTGTTTTTCCGTTAAACGACAACGCTTTAGCCTCATTCCGCCACCCTAGATAATCCACGTTATCTAGGACAGCCCCTTGTTTTATTCTTTATGGGGACTTTGTTTTTTATGGGGCAAATTGCGCTGGCGGT
>CAJXGZ010000089.1 GCA_913053795.1 uncultured Rhodospirillales bacterium
AAGCGGGGTTCCTGTACGACACAAGCTCGCCGACCGCGGACTATCAGCGCAATAATGAGTCCTCCAATAACGGGTGCTGCACGCTATTTCCCTTCATGTCCGACGGATTAATGGTTTTGCCGATCACCCTTCCACAGGATGCGGCTTATTTTTCGCTTGGTAAATCGCCAAGCGCCTATTGGGACTATATTTTCGAGCTAATCCAGACAATTAAATTATGGAACGGCTTGGCTGTCGTTTCCACCCACATTCAACCTCATCATTCAGCCAGCAATGAGATGTTGAAAGGGTATGGGACTTTATTGGAGAAACTTTCCCATGATGAAGAGGCTTGGTTCGCATTGCCTAGAGACATCGTTGGACAGGCCATAAGCAACTATAAATAAACATTAATGTACAACAGCAATATATTAGTAATAATTTCTTCAATATCTGTAATTACAGTTATTCCGTATTATTATTTGTTTAGCTTAAAAAGATTTAATGTTACGCAAAATATGCATGTCCGGCTTTTCTTTTTCATTTGGGCGGCTGTTTTCCTCTTTGAGTATTACGTCTTCGGCCCCTATTCGTTTGTTGAGATAAGTCATGAGGGCAACCTTAATGTTGCGATGAATCATTATCTGTCCCATGGATACGACGGTGGCCGCTTCACCCACCAGTTAGGCGGCGGGCAGGATGTTTATTCCATGCTGGCGGGAATGCAGTACTTCAATCCGGAATTGCTGCTGGCGTATGTCCTTCCCACTTGGATGGTCATCCTGGCCCACAAGCTGCTCATTGCGGCGTTGGGCTTTTGGGGCGCTTATCTGCTGGCGCGCAAGACGGCGCCGGACAACCGGGCCGTCGCCGTGGCGCTGGCCGCGCTGTTTCCGGTGTCCCACCAATATCTGCTGAATTTCAGCACCAACTGGGGGCCAGGGTTCGCGGCGCTGCCTTTGGCCGTTTACGCCTGCGTCGCCTGTTCGCGGGACAAGCATTTTTACCGCTGGATATTGCTGGCGGGACTGATCTTGGCGGCGGCCGACCCCGTGCACGTCTTTCCGCCCCTGGCCATGGCCGTCATTGGCTACGCCATACTGGTCAAGGACGTTGACCTGAAAAGGGTGGTGATCGGATTTAGCGTTTTTGTCTTATTATCGCTCCTTTCCTGGCACGAGTTTCTTTACGCCAATGTTCTTGGCGCCGGGGATACGGGGCGGGGAGTTTACACCTCAAGCAATTTCGCCAAGGAGCTGGCGAAAGCGGTTGATTATCTTTTTCGAAACTGGGTCTCCACGTCATTGTATGTTGCGGGCGCAATAATATTGGCGGTTCGCAAGGATAGCCTGGCGCTGCGCGCCTTGATCGTTCTCGCCTTGCTTATTTTGGTTTATGCCGTGGCCCAAACGTTTCCCTGGGACCGTGTCGGGCTGTCGTTCGTCAACAAGGTCAGCCACTATTATATGCTGATCGCCATAACCACGCTTTTCATTCCTGTCGCGGCGAAGGCCCTTGCGGGGTTTGAAGGCCGGGGGCGCCTATTCATTTTGCGCCCGGAAATCGCCGTGCTCGCCATGGCCCTTTCAATTTTAACCTGGAATAAGTTCATGAATTTCGGCCTGTTCGCCTGGTTCGGCGGGCAGAGCGCTTATTTCAACTATGAGACCCTGAAAAATCCACAATGGCGCCCGGATCGCAATTACCGGGTCATCACCTTGTTTGAAACGCCGCCTTCAAATGTGACGGCGGGCTTTTACGGCTTCGATTCCTTCGACGGCGCCACCAACCTCAGAAGCAAGGCCTGGGATAGCTATTGGTTCGATATCATGTACAGGGACCCAAGCCATATCCTCACCACCCGAACCGGCATTAAATGGGGGCTCTGGAACGGCGAGTCCTATGACATCAATAAGCACGTGCGCCTGGATCTGCTGCAAATCGCCAATGTCCGCTATCTTTTCAGCGCCCTGCCTTTGGCGGGAGAGGGGGTCAAGCTCATTTCGGATTCAAAACGCGAGGATTGGGCCAAGGTCCGCCCTGGTTTTTTCGATGGGCTTCCTGCATTTTTAGCTTATCGATTCAAACGGATTTTCGATCCCGGCAAGCTTTATGTCTATGAACTGCCCGTCCCCCTTGCGCGGGTTTTCGCGGCGAAAGAGGTGGTTTACGGCAACAAGGCGCCGTTCGCCGAAACCGCCCTGACCGGCGCCGCCGTTGTCGGCAAACTGTATAAAGCGGATTTCGCCGAGCTTGGAAAACTTACCGTGTCCGCCTTTAAAAAAGTTGTCGACGGTTTCGACGTTGCCGTCCAGGCGCCCAAGGGCGGCGCGCTGGTGGTGAACAATGTCTTTTCCAAGTTCTGGGAGGCGACCGCCGGCGGAAAAATCTTGAAAGTCGTTCCGGCCAACCTCATTCACATGGCGGTGGCGGTTCCGCCGGGGGCCAAAAACATCAAGGTGCGCTACCGCCGTCCGCTATTGCGCGAAAAATTAGGTTTTAGGTCATGAAGCAAAAACTCATCAATCTCGGCCTCATGCTGGCGTCGTTGTATTTCAGCCTCTTCGTTGTTGACGTGGCGTTATTTTATTTGTTCGTCCAGGACCAATATGAGTTTGAAGTCGGCCTTTTCAAGAATGACGACAAAACGCGCTTTGGACTGACGCCTAACTTCAAGGGATTTTTATACAACAGGGCCGGAAAGACGCCCGTATCCATCAACAGCCACGGCTATCGAGGGCCGGAATGGAAGCTCGACAGGGACCATGAGTTCATGGTTGTCGGCGACTCGTTCACTTTTGGAATCCCGCTGACCTATGAAGAAGGCTTTGTCAGCAAGACTCAGAAAAAAGTAGGCGATAAAGCTGAGTTTATTAATTTAGGCGTCCCCGGATATGGCCCGGGTCATATCCTGGAGGTCGTCAAGCAAAATTGCGCCCTCATTTCGCCAAAGCATGTTTTTTACATGTACTATTTGAATGACACAAAATTCAACAACAAGAAAAATTACTTCACTATCGTTGACGGATATTTAGCCGCTTACGCCGATAAAGACGGAAGGCCCCGGAGCAGGGAGGAAATCCTCAAAGGGATTCAAAAAGGATATGGATGGAAACTTTGGGAATCGCTCCGGTTCATTAACATCCGGACATTTTTGAGCGAACGCGGCATTCATCCGCGGCAGTTGCTCGAAAAACGCGTAAAAACTGACATGTCCCGATACATCCAATCAAACAACGACGGCTTTAGCGAGGAACTCACGCAACGCGGCGCGCGCGATATTTTGGAAATGAAGGCCGTTTCACAAAAGTGCGGCGCCAATTTCACCATGGTGATCCTCACCACCCATGCGGAGGCGTTTTACGGCGTCATCGAACCGGCCACCGAGCGCCTGCTGGGGACGCTGGGGAATGCCGTTGAAATCATCGATATTCGGAAATTCGCCCGGAAGGGCGTGAATCTCACGCAATGGTATGACGGCCATTACGGTCCCGACGGAACCGACCTGGTGAGCAATGTTCTGTCCGGGTACGTCCTGGGGCGCTATCCGGAATTACGGAATTAGCTTGTTGAACCGCCCCTCGGTCAGGCCGGCGCTGTAGGTGTTGCGGTCTGGATTACGCAAGTCGTAAACCTTGCGCCTTTGCTGGAAACGCTTAAGAAGCTTGTCCTTGCAGTCCGCCTCCCGGGCGCCGTCATTATGGCAAACGGCCTGGGCCAGGTTTAGCGCCTCGGGGGCCAACTCGGCCAATTGATGGCGATGGGTCAGCCAGTCGTTGACGTAAAGCGTACGGTCTAACTCGGTGGGCGGCAGCATTTGGGGCAAGCGCCCTTCGGGATCACGGACCAGGATATTGACGCCGTTGAGCCAGCCGCTTTCCCATTTTTTCAGGGTTTCCGGGTCCATGTTGGCGGGGTGGTCCGGGCTGTAGGCCTCGAACGCCATTTTGTAATCGGCGTGGGCAGCCAGGAAATCACGGGTGGATTGGCGCACGAAGGCGTAGTTGGCGTCGTCGATGATTACAACCGCGTTGTCATGAAGATAAGGCTGGGCCAGCATCAGGGCGATAAACTGGCTTCGGTAATCATGGGCGCCGTCAACGAAGTAAACGCCGATCTTGCGGCCCCCAAGGCGGCCGTCAAGGCTTTCCAGGGCGGCCTCGAAGTCCTGATTGATGAGGGTCGCGTTGTTGACGCCCAGCTTGGCGGTGCGCGCCCGGACGACGCCGAGGTTTTCGCCTTCGGGGTCCAGGATGGAGAAATTATCGATGCCGAAACAGGGAAAGTCGGGAAAGTTAAGGGCCACGGAAAGCAGGGTCAGACCTTGAAACACGCCGATTTCCACATAACAAGCTTCTTGGCAAGCTTCTGGGTCCGTGGCGAACAAGGCCGTCAGGCGCTGCAACGCGCCGACCGTTTTGCTGCCGGAAAGTCCATCGAGCACATCGCCGCCCTTGTCGGACAGGGGCCCGGAGCGGTCCGCCTCGCGGATGCTGTCGAGAACTTCCTCAAGAAACATAACGTCCTCTCCCAATCGGGTGCGGCCGGACTTTAACACCATGCCGCTTTTATTGCATACACCTCATGATCCGCCGGACCGAGGAGCCTATGACCATTGGTTCGCGACAACGGGGACCGCTGTGCCCCCGGGGGCGTCCCTTGAGCGTGCGAAAAAATTGCCCAAGCTGGAAATCCGCCTGGAAGAGGCGTTCAAGGACTGCCGCGAGTTGTGGTGGCGGCTGGGGCGTGAAATGGGGGCGGCGCCGACGGCTCAATTCGCCCAAACTCCCACCGCCGCGGCTTTCGGCTCGGATTTCGGGCTGATGCTGGCCTGGTCGCGCTTGGCCGAGGAAATGGCGGCGGGCGAAGACGTTTGCCTTGCGGTCTGTTCCGATCCCTGGTTGTTTCGCCATTTGGCCGGGCTGCCTGGGGTCAAGGCGGGGCGCTCCCCGAGGCTCTGGACTCGGGCGTTGTTATTGCGCTTGCGGGGTCTCCTGGCCAGAGGCAAGACGGCCCTGAAGGCGGCGCTGGCGTCATGGCGCTTAAAAAGCCTCAAAAAGGCCCATGCCCAAGGCGGCTACGTTTTGCTGGTCTACGGCCATCCGCGCAGCGACGCTAAGGGATATGACGACTATTTTGGCTCTTTAATGAAGGACATGCCGCGCCTCAAGCGCCTGTTGCACACCGATTGCGCGGCGGCGCGGGCGCTCGAGTTGTCCGCCGACGGCAGGACCGCCAGCCTTCACGCCTGGGGAAACCCATTTTTCGCCTTGAGCCTGCCGTTCACGGCATGGCGGCCGGGACGCGTCCACACCCATGGCTCCCACGCTTGGCTGGTGCGGCGCGCGGCGGCGCGGGAAAACAGCGGCGGCGGCCCGGCCATGAACCGCTGGCAGCATCACTGCCAGAAGAGATGGCTGGCCCGCGTGCGGCCGTCACGGGTGGCTTGGCCCTGGGAAAACCACGGCTGGGAGCGGGCCTTTTGCCGCGCCGCGCGAAAACAGGGGGTTCCGACCCTGGGTTATCAGCATACGGTGATCGGGCCGTTCCAGATCAACTATTCCACCGCCGCCAATTGGGACGGCCTGGACAGTATCCCGGACTTGGTGGTCAGCAACGGCCCGGCCTATCTGGACGAGCTGGAGGCCTGGGGCGTTCCCCTTAAGCGCCTGGTCATTGGCGGGGCGTTGCGCTTCAAGCCCTTCGAAAAAAGCCTTTATGACGGCCAAGGGCCGGTGTTCGTCCCCTTGTCGGCGATCCCTCAGGCGGCGAAGGCGCAAGTGAAGGCGGCCCGCGCCCTCGCCGCTACGGGGCGCAAGACGCTGGTCAAGGAGCACCCCATGTATCCGCTGGATTTCGAGGAAATACCCAACCTCACGCGCACCAAGACGCCGCTTCAGGAACAATCGGGCTTGTCGGCGGTGCTTTACAGCACCGGAACGTCGGGGCTGGAGGCGCTGCTGGCGGGCCTGCCCGCCTTCCGGCTGATGCTGGAGGACCGCATCGCCATCGACGTCCTGCCCGCCCAGGTGGCGGCGGAAAGCGTCACCCTGGACACCGTTATCCAAGCCCTGAACGCCCCGGCCCGGAGCCGACAATTGAAATGGGAGCGCGTTCTCGCCCATCCGGACATGGACCTCTGGCGCCGCCTGCTGTCAAATGTTATGCAGACGGAAAATGAAAGTAAACAACTTGACCCAACCCCCCATTAACGTCGCCCTTATCGGCTGCGGCCGCATCGCCGGGCGCCATTGCCGCGCCATCGCCTCCCTGGAAGGGGTCGAGCTGGCCGCCGTGTGCGATCTGGACGAGGAAAAGGGGCGCGCCTACGCGGACGAATTCGGCGTTCCCTGTTTCACCAACTACCACCGGATGTTCAAGGACGTCCCGGAGATCGACGCCGCCGCCGTTATCACCCCATCGGGCATGCATTTTGAACACGGCATGGAGATCATGGAGCTTTACGCCAAGCACCTCATCATGGAAAAGCCCACCTTCATGCGCCCCGGGCAGCTTGATCAGGCTTACGCCGCCGCCGACCGTTTGGGGCTCAACATCTTTCCGGTGTTCCAGAACCGCTACAACAAGGCGGTGCGCCGCGTCAAGCAGGCCCTGGACAGCGGAGAACTGGGCGATATCCGCATCGTTTCCGTGCGCGTCCGTTGGTGTCGGCCGCAGCGCTATTACGACATGGCGCCGTGGCGGGGGACCTTCTCTCACGACGGCGGGGCGCTGAGCAACCAGGGGATTCACCATGTGGATCTTCTGCGCCATCTGGGCGGCGAGGTTAAGCGGGTCAACGCCGTCATGCGCACCCTTGGCGCGGACATCGAGGTGGAGGACACGGTGGTCGCCACCCTGGTCTATGAATCCGGCGCCGTCGGCAATGTGGAGGTCACCACGGCGGCCCGGCCCGACGATTTCGAGGCCTCTTTAAGCATCGTCGGCTCCAAGGGTCTGGCCCAGATCGGCGGAATCGCCGTCAACGAGCTGCAAACCTTCACCCCCGATGCGCAAGCTTGCGCCGCCAACAGCGAGGATTTCGTCGGCGTCAAGGGCCTCGGCGCCGTCTACGGCTTCGGCCACACGGAAATGTATCGGGACATGATCGCCTTTTTCGGCAAGGGAGTCCCCTATCCGGTGGACCGCCATGACTGCCTCGGCACCTTGAAGCTGTTGCACGCCTTTTACCGCTCCGATGAGTCGGGAGATTGGGCGGAGGTGGACAGCCCCCAACAATCCAGCCGCTTAGGATCCGCCAACGACGGCGTATCAAAGCTTTACCGGACGCCCCCCCCAGGACCTAAAACATGACCAAAAAACTTAAGGTGGGCATCGCCGGCTACGGCGTTGTCGGCAAGCGCCGCCATCATTTCATCGATTTGCACCCCAATCTAAAAACCGTCGCCGTTTGCGACCAAAAGCTGGAAGGCGAAGGGACGTTTGACGGCGGGGTGCGCTATTACGCCCACTACAAGCGCCTGCTGGAGGAGGACCTGGACGCCCTGTTCGTCTGCCTCACCAATGACATCAACCCGGAAGTCACCATGGCCGGGCTTGAGCTGGGGCTTCACGTGTTTTGCGAAAAGCCGCCGGGGCGGGACGTTTCGGACATCGCCGAGGTCATCGCCCGCGAAGAGAGTCATCCCGGCCTCAAGTTAAAATACGGCTTTAACCACCGCTATCACGATTCGGTGCGCGACGCCCTGAAGATCGCCCAATCGGGCGAACTGGGCGAGGTCATCAACCTGCGCGGCGTTTACGGCAAGTCCAAGCTGATCACTTTCGGCCAATCCTCATGGCGCACCGAGCGCAAGCTGGCCGGGGGCGGGATTTTGCTGGACCAGGGCATCCATATGGTGGACCTTTTGCGTCTGTTCGCCGGCGAATTCGAGCAAGTCCACAGCTTTATCTCCAACGGCTTTTGGCGCCACGACGTGGAGGACAACGCCTACGCCCTCTTGCGCACGCATGACGGCAAGGTGGCCATGCTGCACTCCTCGGCCACCCAGTGGCGCCACCGGTTCGATCTGCAAATCGCCTTTCAGCGCGGCTCCATTACGCTTAGCGGCATTTTATCGGGCTCCAAGAGTTACGGCGACGAGACCATGACCGTGGCCCGGGCCACCAAGGACGAAGCCGGTGATCCCAAGGAGCAAGCCGCCAATTACGCCAACGATTCGTCCTGGGCCGATGAAATCGCCGAATTCGCCGAAGCCATCCTCGCCGATAAACCCATCGTCAACGGCTCCTCCAAGGACGCCTTGAAGACCATGGAGCTGGTCTATCGAATATATTGCGCCGATCCCGAATGGAAGGCGCGATGGAATCTTAACGATACGGCGTAAAAAAAATTTAAGGACAACGATGAATCATTCCCTCTCCCTGAAAAGCAAGATTCTCACTTTGGCCGTGACGATGGTTTTGATCGTCTTGGCCCTGGAAGGAATGCTTCGCATCACCATGCCCAATTGGCGGGATTTTTACAACGGCCGCTTCATGAGACAACTTCAAATTCCCGGTTACGGAACGCTGATGACAGGCAAGCCCGGCTTCGAGGGATATTTCGCCCAGAACAACGGGGATTTCAGAATCAGAATCAAGATC
>CAJXGZ010000090.1 GCA_913053795.1 uncultured Rhodospirillales bacterium
GCATGTGGCCGTCTGCTATTCAGAAACGCAACGCGCGAATCAACAAGCAAGCGGGACTGTAGGCCTTATTCCACGGTCACGCTTTTCGCCAGATTGCGGGGCTGGTCGACGTCGGTCCCTTTGATGACGGCGGTGTGATAGGCCAGCAATTGCGCCGGGATGGCATAAAGGATCGGGGCGACGAAGGGATCGACCGCCGGCAGGGCGATGGTGGCGGCGCCGAGAACGTAGGCGAGAACGGGACTAATTTCCGAAAGCGCTTGCACGCATAAACTTTAAGCGTCAAAGCCCGGGCAAACAAGCCCGGTCAAACCAAGGCGCGTTAGTAACGGTATTGATCCGGCTTGAAGGGACCCTGCTTGCCGACGCCGATGTAGGCGGCTTGCTCGTCGGTAAGCTGCGTCAGCGTCGCCCCCAGCTTGTTGAGGTGCAGAAAGGCGACTTTCTCGTCCAAATGTTTGGGCAGGACATAGACCTTGTTCTCGTACTTGTCCGGGTTGTTCCAGATTTCCATCTGGGCCAGCACCTGGTTGGTGAACGAGGCGCTCATGACGAAGCTGGGATGTCCGGTGGCGCAGCCCAGGTTCACCAGCCGCCCTTCGGCGAGCAGGATAATGCGCTTGCCGCCGGGGAATTCGATTTCATCCACCTGTGGCTTGATGTTATGCCACTTGTGGTTCTTCAGGCCCGCCACTTCGATCTCGTTGTCGAAGTGGCCGATGTTGCAGACAATAGCGCGGTCCTTCATGGCGCGCATGTGCTCGGCGGTGATGACGTTGAGGTTGCCGGTGGCGGTGACGAAAATGTCGGCGCGCGGCGCCGCCTGCTCCATGGTCACCACTTCGAATCCCTCCATGCACGCCTGCAGGGCGCAGATGGGATCGGCCTCGGTGACCAGCACGCGGCAGCCGGCGCTGCGCAAGGATTCAGACGAGCCCTTGCCGACGTCGCCGAAGCCGGCGACGGCGGCGATCTTGCCGGCCATCATGACGTCGGTGGCCCGCCGAATGCCGTCCACCAGGCTTTCGCGGCAGCCGTACTTGTTGTCGAACTTGGACTTGGTGACGGAGTCGTTGACGTTGATGGCGGGGAACTTGAGGGTTCCTTTTTTCTCCATCTCGTAGAGCCGGTGCACGCCGGTGGTGGTTTCCTCGGTGACGCCCTTGATGCTGCCGCCGAGCTTGGCGTACCAGCCGGGCCGCTCGGCGTTACATTTCTTGATGGCGGCGAACAGAACCTCTTCTTCCTCGCTGCCCGGGTTATCAAGCAATGAGGGGTCTTTTTCCGCATCCGCCCCAAGATGCACCAATAGGGTGGCGTCTCCGCCGTCGTCCAAAATCATGTTGGGAACGCCGCCGTCGCCCCATTCGAAGATGCGGTGGCAGTAGTCCCAGTACTCCTCCAGCGATTCGCCCTTGAAGGCGAACACCGGCGTTTCGGTTGCGGCGATGGCCGCCGCCGCATGGTCCTGAGTGGAGAAAATGTTGCAAGACGCCCAACGCACCTCGGCGCCGAGGGCTTGCAGGGATTCGATCAAGACCGCCGTCTGGATGGTCATGTGTATAGACCCGGCGATGCGGGCGCCGGCCAGGGGCTGCTTGGCGGCGTATTCCTCACGCACCGCCATCAATCCCGGCATTTCGGTTTCGGCGATATTGATTTCCTTGCGTCCCCAATCGGCTTCGGCGAGGTCGGCGACCTTGTAGTCGTCAAAGGAACTCATGCTTTATTCTCCTGATGATGAATTGGGGGGGGGTATCTTAACAGTAGTTACGAAATTTCCGGGATTCAAGCCAAGGCGTTGAAATCATCCAATAGCATGGCGATGCGTCCGGCGTCCATTTGGTCCATGATGACGCGGGCGCGGTGCTCGGCGGCGACCAGGTCCATGGAGCGCACGCGCTGTTTGACCTTGGGAATGGAGGAGGCGGTCATCGACAATTCGCGCAGGCCAAGCCCTAAAAGCAGCGCCGTGTAGCGGGGGTTGCCGGCCATTTCGCCGCAGATGCTGACCGGGATGCGGGCGCGCAACCCGGCTTCGGCGGAGAACTGGATCAGGCGCAGCACCGCCGGATGCAGGGGATTGAACAGCTTCGCCACTTGCTCGTCGCTGCGGTCGATGGCCAGGGTGTACATGGTGAGGTCGTTGGAGCCGATGGCGAAAAAATCGCAAGCCTGGGCCAGGGCGTCCGACGACAGGGCGGCGCCGGGGACCTCGATCATGGCGCCCAAGGGCGGCAGCGGGTCGGCGATGGCGACGCCCCGGCGCTTCAGGCGCTTGGCCATGCGGTTCAGGATATCGCGGGCTTGGCGGACCTCGGAAACCGTGGAGACCATGGGAAGCAGAATTCGAACCGGCCCGTGGGCGCCGGCGCGCAGGATGGCCTTGATTTGGTTTTCGAAAATGTCGGGGCGGGCGAAAGATAGACGTATGCCGCGCAAGCCCAGGGCCGAGGTCACGCTTTCTCCGAACTCACGCACCAGGCCGGGCGCGATTTTTTCGCCGCCCACGTCCAGCGTTCGGATGGTGACCGGGTTTCCCGCCATGCGCTCGACCATGTCGCGCAGAATAATGTATTGTTCTTCGACTCCAGGGAAATCGTCGCGGTTCATGAACATGAACTCGCTGCGCAGAAGTCCGATGCCGGCGGCGTTGGTTTGGCGGACCAGGTCCATCTGGACAGGCAGCTCCACATTGGCCTGTAATCCGACCTTGGCGCCGTCGAGGGTGACGGCGGGTTGCCGGCGCAAGCGCGCCAGACGGCGTTTCTCCTCCAGCAATTCAACACGGCGGCGCCTATAAGCTTCCAGCGTTTTCGCCGTCGGGTTGACGGTAACCTTGCCGGCGCCGCCGTCGACGATGATGTTATCGCCGGACTTCGTTCCCGCCAGCAAATCGGGCGCGCCCATGACCGCCGGAATTCCAAGCGCGCGCGCCATGATGGCGGCGTGGCCTTCGGGTCCGCCCAGCAAGGTCGCTATGCCATGAACTTTTTCAGGGTCGAACTGGACGGCGTCGGCGGGAGTCAACTCCTCGCAGACCACGATGGTGTTCTTGGGCATCATGGATGCGGGCTTCAGGGGCGCTTCCGTCAGGTTGCGCAAAAGGCGGTTGGCGACCTCGCGCACGTCGTCGATGCGCGCGGAAATGTAGCTGTCCCCCATGGACGCGAAGCTTTTCGAGATTTTCGAGATTTCCTTTTGTATGGCCGCTTCGGCGTTAATGCGGTCTTCTCTGACGCGCCGCTCCGCGCCATTCATCAGGCGTGAGCGCTTGAGCATTTGGTAGTGGGCGTCCAGCAGCAGGCCCATTTCCTCGGCCACTTCCTCGGGCAGGGTTCTGGCCTTGGCGCGCAAGCGTGAAATCTGGCGGCGGGATTTTTTCGCCGCTTTCATGAGGCGCTCGCATTCGTTCTCGACTTGATTGGCGAGGATGCAGTATTCCGGCGTGGCGACGACGCCGCTTTCCCGGACATGGGTGACGCCGAGGCCAATGCCCGGCGAGACGCCAAGACCCGAGAATGTCCTTTCCTTGCTTTCCGTTTTACTCAATTTGCCGCTAGCTTTCCTCAAACTTGGCTTCAATCAACGCGCATAAGGCTTCCATGGCTTCCGCCGCCTGGGGGCCGTCGGCGGTGAGTTCAACCTCGCTTTCCATCTCCGCCGTCAACATCAGCAGGCCCATGATGGACAAGCCCGAGACGGTTTGCCCGTCTTTGCATACCGTGACGTCGGCGTTGAAGGCGTCGGCCAGCTTAACGAACTTGGCGGCGGCGCGCGCATGCAGGCCGAGTTGGTTGCGGATGGTCATGACGCGGACCAGCGTCTCGAGGTTCTTGGCTTCCAGGATCATTTTTTGCTCTGGTCCAGTAATTTCGAGGCGATGTTGATGTACTTGCGGCCGGCGTCCTGGGCGCTGGCGGCGGCGTCGGACAAGCTTTCCGTTTTGCGGACGCTGGCCAGTTTGATCAGCATCGGCAGATTGACGCCGGCGATCACCTCTACATTGGCCTTTTCCATAATCGAGATAGCCAGATTGGAGGGGGTGCCGCCGAACATGTCGGTCAGTAGGATCACGCCGCCGCCGCCGTTGGTCTTTTCGACGCTTTCCAAGATGTCCATACGGCGTTTTTCCATGTCGTCGTCGGGGCCGATGCATACGGTGGCGATGTTGCTCTGTGGTCCGACCACATGCTCCAACGCCGACACAAGCTCCTCGGCCAAGCGTCCGTGAGTTACCAGAACCATTCCAATCATGTCTTATAAAATCCCCCTTGCTTGGTGTTTTTGTCTCCGGACTCGAGCACCCTATGATTCAGTTGCAGGGGCCGGCCCGTCTCATTCAGCCAAGCCGCAAGTTTTTCGGCGACGAAAACCGAGCGATGGCGCCCGCCCGTACAGCCCACGGCGATGGTGAGGTAGCTCTTTCCCTCGGCCGCGTAGCGGGGCAGCAACGTCGCCAGGAGTCCGGTCAAGGACTCAAAGAACGGCTCGAAATCCTTGTCGGTGGATATGAACTCGGCGACTTTCAAATCCATTCCCGTTAACTCCCTCAAGCCGGTAACATAATGGGGATTGGCGAGAAAGCGAACATCGAAGACAAGATCGGCCTCGCGGGGCAACCCGTTGCGATACGAGAAAGACGTAATGAAGACGGAGAGTTCCTGTTCGCTTTCGGGGCTGAAGTGCCCTTGCAGGATGCGCTTGAGCTCTCCCGGCGGCTGGCCGGTTGTGTCCAGCGTCAGGTCGGCGCGGTGGCGTAGCCGGGACATCAGGCGGCGCTCGTTCTGGATGCCGTCGCTGACCGGACGGTCCAGCGCCAGGGGGTGGCGATGGCGCGTTTCGCCGTAGCGCCGCCCCAGTTCATCGTCGTCGCAGTCCATGAACAGGACCTTGACCTCGGCGCCGCTCTTGGCGATCAGGTGGTCCAACTCTTCAAGAAGCGCATCGACGCCGAAGTCGCGGGTGCGGATGTCGACGCCGATGGCGATGGGGCGGCTGGGTCTGTGCTTGGCGGGCGCCACAAGGCTGCCCAGCAGCGGCAGCGGCACGTTGTCCACCGCCTCATAGCCGATGTCCTCCAAGGATTTCAAGGCCGAGGTCTTTCCGGCGCCCGACATGCCGGTAACCAGCAAGATGCGTTCCGCCTTGGTCATGGGGGCCGCCTTGGTCATGGGGGCCGCCTTGGTGGTGGGGGCGTCATTCATTGGACGCGCTTTACGGTTCCATGGGCGATGCCGGCTGCGAGGCGAATCTTGACCACCGTGGACTCCTCGAAGGCGGTGAATTTGAAGAGCGGAACGGAAACGCCGAGAATTTCGCAAGTTTCGGGATCAGGCAAGCGCTCAACGCCGCCCGCCGGGGTCAGGTCGACGATCAGGCCTAGGGTTGATTGGCGGGCGAACTCCATGGTGATCAAGCCTATGCCGCGCACTTCCATCATGCCGGCGATGGGTTTTGGGGCGCTGACCGTCAGACGGCCGTCCCTTTCCTCCACCTCGGTGTAGTCGTCGGAAACCAAGCGCGCGCCGCCGCCAATGAGACGCAACGCCAAGTCCGACTTGCCCGAACCCGGAGGCCCCCGCAGTAAAACCGCCGTCCCACCAACCTCAACGCATGTGGCGTGCACCTTAACCATAGCTCCACAGCGTGGAGCGGCGGGGCCTGTGAGTCAATACAGGGGGTGACGAACCGGCGCTCCCTCACCCCTGGGTCATCCCATGGGCAGGCGGACGGTGAAGCGGGCGCCGGTGATGTTTTCCTGGCCGTCTATCAGGGTTTCGGCGGTGATTGCTCCGCCGTGGGATTCGACGATTTGCTTGGAGATGCTGAGCCCCAGGCCGGAATGGGCGCCGAACTTTTCGCTTCCGGGACGTTCCGTATAAAAGCGGTTGAAGATGTCTTCCTCCTTGCCTTCGGGGATGCCGGTGCCCTGGTCGTCCACATTGACGATGATCCAGCCGCCGGCCGCCGAGGCCTTGAGCGTGATTTCGCTTTCGGGCGGCGAAAAGGAAATGGCGTTGGCGATAAGGTTGTTGAACACCTGGGCAAGGCGTCCCTCAACGCCGTTGACCAATAGTTTTTTCTTGCCGCCGGCCTCCAAGCGGAGGCGGGGAGCGTCGCTATCCGCGGTCGCCTGGCGCATGTTCACCAGGGTGGCCAGCATCGCCTCGATGTTCACCGGCGCCTCCTCGGCCCTTGACATCTCGGCGTCCAGGCGCGAGGCGTCGGATATGTCGCTGATCAGCCGGTCCAGGCGGTGCACGTCTTCCTTGATGATGGCCATGAGCTCAGCGGGTTTTTGATTTCATGGGCGACGTCGGCGGCGAAGCTTTCGATGGCGTCCATGCGCAGCCACAGGGACTCGGTCATCTCGCTGAGAGTCTTGGCAAGCTCGCCGATTTCGTCGTCGCGGTCATCCAAGTTGGGAATGGTGTGCTGGCGGTGGTGGCCATGGCGCGCCTTTTCGGCGGCCTTGGCGAGGCGGCGCAACGGCCTCGCGATGGTCCGCGCCAAATAAAGGGAAAGCCCGATAGTCACCGCCAGGGCCACGGCGAACACCTTAAGGATGTCCATGCGCACCTGAAGCACCGTCTTGTCAATGTGACGGGAGTCCTTGGATAGCATCAGTGCGCCCAGCACTTGCTTGTAGCGCCTGACCGGGACGGCGACGCTAAGCATCATGCCGGAAGCGGAGCTGCGCACGACGCCGACGGTTTCACCGGAAAGCGCGGCCATGGCTTCCTTGTAGTCCTGCGCGATTTGGAAGGGTTTTTCGCGGTAGGGGAGGATCAATTCCTTGCCCGCCAGCCTTCGCGCCATATTGTCGTAGAAATCCAGAATGGCGCTGATGACGCCGGTTTTTGGGCGCGGCGGCGCCAATTCTATGATTTGGACCATGCCGCTGGCGCCGGCCAAAATCCTGGAATCGGCGACCAACGCGCCGGCGCTGTTGAACAAGCGGGCGCGGGCGCCGGTGCTGATGACAAGGCGGCGCACCATTTGGCGCACCAATTCATGCACCAGTCTTTCGCCGGAAACGCCTTCGGCGATAACGGCGCCTTCGCCAAGGGCGCCGGCGAACATCTCGGCTTGTGTTTTCAAGGCGTCCAGCTCGCCGCTCACCAGAGAGCGCCGATACTCGCCCAGGTACAGCAGTCCGGACACCAGAATTCCCAGCGCCAATAGATTGACCACGAGAATGCGCCGGGTAATCGGCGACAAGGCGCGCATTTTAAAACGGATAGGCCCCTCCAGATTAATCGTCTTGATAACGGTATCCTACCCCATACAGCGTTTCGATCTGCGCAAAATCTTTATCCGCTTCCCTGAACTTTCGTCTCAAGCGCTTGACGTGGCTGTCGATGGTGCGGTCATCGACGTAGATGTTTTCGCCGTAGGCGGCGTCAATCAATTGATCGCGGTTCTTGACGTGGCCGGGGTGCTTGGCCAAGGCGTTCACCAGCAGGAATTCGGTTACCGTCAGGTTCACTTCCTTGCCTTTCCATGTGCAGAGGTGGCGGATCGGGTCCAGGGTCAAATCGCCGCGCTTCAGGGGCTCCTCGCCCTCGGTGCCGGAGGAAGAGTCGCGGCGGCGCAGAACGGCGCGGATTCGCTCGATCAACAAATGCTGGGAGAACGGTTTCTTGATGTAGTCGTCGGCGCCCATCCTCAGGCCCAGCGCCTCGTCGATCTCGTCATCCTTGGAGGTCAGGAAAATTACCGGCACGTCGCTGTATTTTCGCAGCCGTGACAGCAGCTCCATGCCGTCCATGCGCGGCATTTTGATGTCCAAAACCGCAAGGTCCACGGGGTTTTTTTCGATTCCGTCCAGCGCTTCCATGCCGTCGACGAAAGTCCGCACCTCATAACCTTCCGATTTCAACGCCATGGATACGGAGGTGAGAATGTTGCGATCGTCGTCGACGAGAGCGATGGTGTGCGTCATGACGCAAACCTCCTTGAACTAAAAATCAAAAAAACGATTAAAACGTTATCAGTATTCGGCGTGGCGTTTGTAGCGAAATTATAGTCTACTCATTCTTATCACGCTCGGGGAATCGCCGAGCCGGTTTTTTCGGCCCTTAGGATCATTATTATTAACGCGGAGAGATTGAATGATGAAGACAAACCCATCCCGCACCCAGGCGCTTACCCGGGAAGCCTTGCCTGAGACCGCCGCCGCTTATCGTCTTGAAGCCGGGGCGCCGGTCGTTGTCGCCGTTCTTTTCGGTTTCTTCCTGCTTCTTGGCGCCGGCTTCGTTCAAACCACCCATGACGTCGCCCACGATACGCGTCATTCATTAGGCTTTCCCTGTCACTGATCTTGTTCAAGCGAATCCTTAGCACGGCGCTGGCGGCGGGTTCCGCCGGCGGCCTTGGAATGCCCTCCCGGCGGCGCGTTGCGGCAAGCGGCGCCCTTGGAGCGTCTGGCCTACACCGCTCTCTTCAATATCCTTACCGGAGTCGCTTTCGGTTTTCTATTGGCGGAGGGGTTTGTCTTGAAGGGCGATTCCGCCGGCTGGCTTCGCCGCCTTC
>CAJXGZ010000091.1 GCA_913053795.1 uncultured Rhodospirillales bacterium
CCACGCGCATCGAACGATTCACGGTGCTGCGTTCGCCGCATATTGATAAGAAGTCGCGCGAACAGTTCGAGATCCGCACCCACAAAAGGGTTCTCGACATCATTGATCCGACGCCCCAAACGGTGGACGCATTGATGAAGTTGGATCTCGCCGCCGGCGTCGATGTGGAAATCAAGCTGTAGGAACATGACCATGCGAACCGGCCTGATTGCGCGAAAACTTGGAATGAGCCGTGTGTTCGGTGATGACGGAACCCATGTTCCCGTCACCGTTCTTCAGGTGGACAATTGCCAGGTGGTCGCCCAAAAAACCGCTGAAAAGGACGGCTACGACGCCCTGCAGCTCGGCCACGGCGCCGCCAAGGTCAAGAATATGGGCAAGGCCATGCGCGGCCATTTCGCCAAGTCCAAGGTCGAGCCCAAGCGGAAACTGGTGGAGTTCCGCGTTGACGCCGACGCCCTCGTCGATGTCGGCGCCGAGCTTTCCGCCGGACATTTCATCCCCGGCCAGTTTGTCGACGTAACCGGCAAGTCCAACGGCAAGGGATTCGCCGGCGCCATGAAGCGCCATGGCTTCAAAGGTCTGCGCGCCTCTCATGGCGTCTCCATCAACCATCGCTCGCTCGGCTCCACCGGTCAGTGCCAGGACCCCGGAAAGGTCTTCAAGGGCAAAAAGATGGCCGGCCAAATGGGCAACACGCGCATCACCTCCCAGAACCTGGAAGTGGTGGCCACCGACGCCGAGAAGGGACTTATCCTGGTTAAGGGCGCGGTTCCGGGATCCAAGGGCGGCTACGTCATGGTGCGCGACGCCGTCAAGAAACCCCGGCCCGAGGACGCGCCGTACCCGGCCATGCTCAAAGACTCAGAGGAGCCCGCGCCCGAAGAGCCCCCCGTCGACGCCGCCCCAGAGGAGACGCCTGTTGAGGAGACGCCCCCCGGGGAGACGTCTGTTGAGGAATCTCCCGCCGGGGAATCTCCCGCGGAAGAAAAGCCGGCTGATGAAGCCGCCGATGGCGAAGCGAAGGAATAGGCGGTCATGAAGCTCGACGTTATCAGCCTCGACAACAAGAAAATGGGCAATATCGACCTTGACAAGTCGGTGTTCGGCGCCGCTGTGCGCCCCGACATTCTGGCGCGCATGGTCAAATGGCAACTGGCCAAGCGCCGCGCCGGAACCCACAAGACAAAGGAACGCGGCGAGGTCAGGGGCACCGGCGCCAAGCCTTTCCGTCAAAAAGGCACCGGCCGCGCCCGTCAGGGCAGCCACAAGGTTTCGCAATTGCGCGGCGGCGCCAAGACCTTCGGTCCGGTTGTCCGCAGCCACGCCCATAAATTGCCTAAGAAGGTGCGGGCGCTGGCCCTCAGGTCGGCGCTGTCGGCCAAGCAGGCCGACGGAAAGTTGGTGATCCTTGATTCCGCCAAGATGAAAAATGCGAAGACGGCGGAACTGTCCAAGCGCTTGAACAAATTGGGGTGGACCTCGCCCTTGGTGATCGACGGGGCGGAGGTGGACGGCAACTTCGCCCGCGCCGCCGCCAACATCATCGGCATCGACGTGCTGCCGAGCCAGGGCGCGAACGTCTACGATATCCTGCGCAGCGGCACCTTGGTGCTGACCAAGGATGCGGTTGAAAAATTGGTGGAGCGGTTGAAATGAGCAAGTCGAAGGCGGAAAAACCAGCCATCGGCCCGGGTATCGGCCCGGTCATTAGCATGGAGCGGATGTATCAGGTCATCCGCTCGCCGGTCGTCACCGAAAAAGCGACCCTGTTGTCCGAATTCAATCAGGTGACGTTCCGCGTGCCTTTGGACGCCAGCAAGCCTGAGATCAAAGCGGCGGTGGAAGGCTTGTTCAAGGTCAAAGTCGACGCCGTGAACACCTTGCGCCAGCGCGGCAAGACCAAGCGCTTCAGGGGACGGCTTGGCAAGAGAAACGATTATAAAAAAGCGATCGTGACGCTGGCCGAGGGCCAGTCCATCGACATCACCACGGGAGTCTAGGCGATGGCGTTGAAAAAATATAAGCCGACGACGCCGACGCGGCGCGGATTGGTGCTCGTGGACCGCGGCGACCTGTGGAAGGGCAAGCCGGTGAAGTCCCTGACCGAGGGTCTGCGTAAAAAAGGCGGCCGCAACAATACCGGACGCATCACCGCCCGGCGCCGTGGCGGCGGCCACAAGCGGCGTTACCGCATTGTCGATTTCAAGCGTAACAAATTCGATGTGACGGCCACCGTCGAGCGGCTGGAGTACGACCCTAACCGCAGCGCCTTTATCGCCTTGATCCGCTACGAGGATGGCGAGTTGGCCTACATCATCGCGCCCCAGCGTCTTGGTCCCGGCGACAAGGTGGTCTCCGGCGGCGCCGTCGATATCCGCCCCGGAAACGCCATGCCCATGAAGAACATTCCGGTGGGCACCATCATCCACAATGTCGAGATGAAGGCCGGCAAGGGCGCCCAGATCGCGCGCTCCGCCGGCGCTTACGTCCAGCTTGTGGGCAAGGACCAGGGCTATGTTCAATTGCTTCTGAAGTCCGGCGAACAGCGCATGGTGCGCGCCGAATGCATGGCCACCGTCGGCGCCGTCTCCAACCCGGACAACCAGAACATCAAACTAGGCAAGGCCGGACGCAAGCGCTGGATGGGCAAGCGCCCGTCGGTTCGCGGCGTCGCCATGAACCCCATCGACCATCCCCATGGCGGCGGCGAGGGCCGCACCTCTGGCGGCCGTCATCCGGTTAGCCCTTGGGGCAAGCCCACAAAGGGCAAAAGAACGCGTAGCAACAAGCTGACGGACAGGCTGATCATGCGCCGCCGTCACCGTAAGAAGTAGAGGGAGACACATCGTGGCTCGTTCCGTATGGAAAGGACCTTTTGTTGACGGATACCTTCTTAAGAAGGCTGAAAACGCGCGCCTAGGCGGCCGCAACGACGTCATCAAGACCTGGTCCAGACGCTCCACCATTTTGCCGCAGTTCGTAGGCCTTACCTTCGGCGTTTACAACGGCCGCAAATTTATTCCGGTGCTGGTGACCGAGGACATGATCGGGCACAAGCTCGGCGAGTTCTCGCCGACCCGCACCTACCTCGGCCATTCCGCCGACAAAAGGGCCAAGAGGGTTTAGCGTCATGGGCAAGAAATCCTTCCCGAGAAAATTGACCGACTCCGAGGCCATGGCCTACGCCAAGGATATCCGCGTCAGCCCCCAGAAGCTGAACCTGGTGGCCCAAAGCATTCGCGGAAAGAAATGCGAGGACGCCTTGTCGGAACTGATGTTTTCCAAAAAGCGCGTCGCCGGCGCCGTTTCCAAGGTGTTGGAATCAGCTATCGCCAACGCCGAAAACAACCATCAGCTCGACGTCGACCGGCTAATCGTCGCCGAGGCCACGGTGGGCAAGACCGTCGTCATGAAACGCTTGAGAGCGCGGGCGCGTGGACGCGCCGCGCGGATCGAAAAACCATTTTCAAACCTGCGCCTGATTGTGCGCGAGAGCGAGGAGAGCGCTTAATGGGGCAAAAAGTTAATCCGATCGGAATTCGGCTGGGGATTATCCGCACCTGGGACTCCCGCTGGTACGCCGATGAAAATTATTCGGACATGCTGCACGAGGACCTGATGATCCGTGAATACATTCGCGAGCGGTTGGCCCAGGCCGGCGTTTCCAGAATTGTTATCGAGCGTCTCGCCAAAAAGGCGCGCATCACCATTCACACGGCGCGTCCCGGCGTGGTCATCGGAAAAAAAGGCGCCGACATCGAGAAGCTGCGCACGGAGATCGTTAAAATGACCGGCTCGGACGTGCACGTGAACATCGTTGAAATACGCAAGCCCGAGATCGACGCCCAACTGGTGGCTGAAAACGTCGCCCAGCAGTTGGTGCGCCGCGTCTCTATTCGCCGCGCCATGAAGCGCGTCGTGCAGTCGGCCATGCGCCTTGGCGCCCAGGGCATCCGCATCAATTGCGCGGGTCGCCTGGGCGGCGCCGAAATCGCCCGCACGGTGTGGTACCGCGAAGGCCAGGTTCCCCTGCACACCTTGCGCGCCAACGTCGATTACGGCGTCTCCACCGCCAACACCACTTACGGCGCTTGCGGCGTCAAGGTGTGGATATACAAGGGCGAGATCATGGCCCACGACCCCATGGCGATCGAAAAGATCGCCATCGATCAACAGCCGGCCCGCTAGGTTTAGAGATAAAAGAGAACCGTCATGCTTAGTCCCAAACGCTCCAAATTCCGCAAGATGCATAAAGGGCGCATCCACGGCAAGGCCAAGGGCGGAACCATGCTTAACTTCGGCTCCTATGGCCTGAAGGCGACGACGCCGAACCGCGTCACCGCGCGACAGATCGAGGCCGCCAGGCGGGCGCTCACACGCCACATGAAGCGCACCGGCCGCGTCTGGATTCGGATTTTCCCGGACGTGCCGGTAACCATGAAACCCGCCGAAGTGCGTCAGGGCAAGGGCAAGGGAAACGTCGAATACTGGGCGTGCCGGGTCAAGCCGGGCCGCATCATGTTCGAGGTGGACGGCGTTCCGGCCTCGGTGGCCAAGCGCGCCTTTGAACTGGCCGCGGCCAAGTTGCCGGTGCGGACGCGCTTCGTCACGCGCCTCGGCGAGGAGATTTAGAAATGAAAGCGGTGGATGTTCGCAACAAAAGTGACGACGAATTGAAGGAGGAATTGTCGGGCCTCGGCAAGGAAGCCTTCAACCTGCGTTTCCAGAAGGCCAGCGGCCAGTTGGAGAACACGTCGCGCGTGCGCCAGGTCAGGCGCGGCATCGCCCGCGTCAAAACCATCCAAAAAGAACGCGCGCGAGCGGCGTCCTAAAGGGAGCAAAAAGATATGCCAAGGCGAGTGCTGCAAGGAGTCGTGGTCAGCGACAAGATGGACAAGACCATCGTGGTCAAGGTGGAGCGCAAGGTTAAGCATCCCCTGTACAAGAAGTTCATCCGCCGGTCCAAAAAATACGCCGCCCATGACGAGGGCAACGCCGCCAAGATTGGCGATGTGGTGAAAATTCGTGAATGCCGGCCTCTGTCCAAGCGCAAGAGCTGGGAGGTCATCGCCGGCACCGCTTAGGCGGTGTTGACGAGACTTAAATAAGGAAGAAGACGATGATCCAGGTGGAGACAAATTTGGAAGTTGCCGATAACTCGGGCGCCCGCCGAGTTCAGTGCATCAAGGTGCTCGGCGGCTCCAAGCGCAAATACGCCTCGGTGGGCGACGTCATCGTCGTCACCATCAAGGAGGCGATCCCGCGCGGCCGTGTCAAGAAAGGCGAACTCATGCGCGCGGTCGTGGTGCGCACCGCCAAGGACATCCGCCGCTCCGATGGTTCGGCGATCCGCTTTGACAAGAACGCCGCCGTTCTCATCGACAAGCAGGGCGAGCCTATCGGCACCCGCATCTTCGGCCCCGTGACTCGTGAGCTGCGCGCGAAAAAATACATGAAGATCATTTCCTTGGCTCCCGAGGTGTTGTGATGGCGGCGAAATTCAAAATCAAAAAAGGCGACAAGGTCATTGTCACCACCGGTAAGGACAAGGGCAAAAAGGGTGAAATCCTGCGCATTTACACCGACAAGAACCGCGCCCTCGTCCAGGGCGCGAATATGATCAAGCGCCACACCCGGCCCGGTCAAGGCCAGCCCGGCGGCATTGTTGAAAAGGAAGCATCCATCCACATTTCAAACCTTGCCCATGTGGATCCGAAATCGAACGAGTCGACCCGTGTCGGCTACAAGTTCCTCAAAGACGGACGTAAGGTCCGCTTCGCCAAGAAATCCGGCGAAGTCATAGATGTTTAAGAAGGTAATGGGTCATGGCGCGTCTGCATGAAATTTATGAAAAAACGATCAAGCCCGCGCTGATCAAACAGTTCGGCTTCGACAACCCCATGCGGGCGCCGAAGCTTGAGAAGATCATCATTAACATGGGTGTTGGCGAAGCCGCCTTGGATAAGAAGAACATCCAGGGCGCTCTTGAGGATATGACCCTGATCAGCGGCCAGAAACCGGTGATCACCAAGGCCAAGAAATCCATCGCCGCCTTCAAGCTTCGCGACGGCATGCTGGTGGGCTGCAAGGTCACTCTCAGGCGCGATCGCATGTACGAGTTCATGGACCGCCTGGTCAACGTCGCCTTGCCCAGGGTCCGCGATTTCCGCGGGCTTTCGGCCAAAAGTTTTGACGGCTGCGGCAACTTCGCCATGGGCCTTAAGGAACAGATCGTCTTTCCCGAGATCGATTACGACAAGGTCGACAAAATCCGCGGCATGAACATCGTGATTTGCACATCCGCGCACAGCGACGAGGAAGCCAAGGCGTTGCTTAAAGGATTCGATATGCCTTTCAGTGGTGAAACGGGTAATGGAGAAAAACAGAATGGCTAAAACGAGCGTCATCGAGAGGAACAAGAAAAGGATGCGGCTTGCGGAACGCTACGCCGCCAAGCGGGCTCGGCTGAAGGCCGCGGCCAAGGATATCAAACTGTCCCCCGAAGAACGTTTCGACGCCCGCATGAAGCTGGCCGCGCTGCCCCGCAACTCCTCGCCGGTGCGCACCCGCCTGCGCTGCCAGTTGAGCGGCCGTTCCAGGGGCAATTACCGTAAGTTCAAGATTTCACGCATCGCGCTTCGCGAACTCGCCTCAGCCGGGCAAATTCCCGGAATGGTCAAGTCCAGTTGGTAGGGAAAATACAAACATGACAATGACAGATCCCATATCCGATATGCTGACCCGCATCCGCAACGGGCTGAGAGCCGGCAAAAGCAGCGTTACCGCGCCCGCCTCCAAGTTGCGCAGCAACGTCCTTGATGTGCTGAAGCGCGAAGGCTTCATCCGGGACTTCTCCGAGCATGTGGTTCGCGACGGCGTCAAAGAAATCAGGATCGAACTTAAGTATCATGACGGCGCCCCCGTCATCCGCGAGATCACCCGCGTTTCCAAGCCGGGCCGGCGCGTGTATTCAAAGATCAAGGACCTCTCAAGGGTCTATAACGGACTTGGCATTTCCATCCTGTCGACGCCGCGCGGCGTGCTTTCGGATTCCGAAGCGCGCGACGCCAACGTCGGCGGCGAAGTGCTCTGCCGGGTTTTCTAGAGAGGTTTGAGAGGAAGCCAAATGTCGCGTATTGGAAAAGAACCCGTCGAATCCCCCGCCGGCGTCACGGTCGCCGTCGCCGGGCAGACGGTCACCGCCAAGGGCAAACTGGGCGAGCTCAGCCTGACCTTGATGGATGAGGTCGAGATCAAGCATGAGGAAAACCTTATCACGATCACGCCCCGCGACGACTCCTTGCGCGCCCGAAAGATGTGGGGAACGGCCCGCAGCCTCGTCAACAACATGGTGACCGGCGTCTCAGAAGGCTTTGTGCGCAAGCTGGCGATCAACGGCGTCGGTTACCGCGCCCAGGTTCAAGGCAAGGACTTGGTCATGCAGTTGGGATACAGCCACGAGGTGCGCTACCCGATCCCGAACGGCCTGACTATCGAATGTCCGGACCAGACCCACATCGAAGTGAAGGGCGCCGATAAGCAACTGGTTGGCCAGGCGGCGTCGGAAATTCGCGGTTTCAGGCCGCCCGAGCCCTACAAGGGCAAGGGAATCAAGTATGATGACGAATACATTCTGCGCAAGGAAGGCAAGAAGAAGTAAGCCATGGCGAATTCAAAGGAACTCTCGACGCGCCGCAAGATGCGCACGCGCTCTCATATCAGGAAACGGGCGGGCGGAAAGCCGCGGCTGTCCGTCTACCGGTCCGGCAAGCATATTTACGCCCAAGTCATCAATGATCTTCAGGGCAAGACCTTGGTGGCCGCCTCCACCTTGGAGAAGGATATTCGCAAGAAGCTGAAAACCGGCGCCGACGTCGCCGCCGCCGATGAAGTCGGAAAGCTGGTCGCCGAGAGGGCGCTCGCCGAGGGCGTCAAGGAGGTCGTCTTTGATCGCGGCGGCTATAAATACCATGGCCGGGTAAAGGCGCTCGCCGACGCCGCCCGTAAAGCCGGTTTATCATTCTAGTGGCCTGGATCAGACATATGACGTCCATACGACGGTCTTCCGAGTTCATCCAGCTAGGCGCGTGGCGCGCCTTGATGCTAGTGCATCACAAGCGCCGCGCAACGACGCTGGGGAACTCGGAAGACCGCCCTTCGGGCCGCGTTTCCCGCTTCCTCGGGGCACCGGGCGCGCTTGACGATGCTTGGGCATCGCTGGCGCGCGCCCTCCTACCGAGGAAACGGGAAACGCGATCGTATGGGCGTCATATGTCTGATCCAGGCCACTAAGGAGCCTATATAATGCCTAAAGCGCCTTCAAAAAATCCCAGGGGAAGACCCCGCGGCCAGCGCGGCGATAGCGCCGAAGATTCAGAATTTACCGATAAGCTGGTTCACATCAACCGCGTCGCCAAGGTGGTGAAGGGCGGACGGCGATTTTCCTTCGCCGCCCTGGTCGTCGCCGGCGACGGCGCCGGGCGCGTGGGCTTTGGAACCGGCAAGGCGCGCGAGGTCCCCGAAGCCATTCGCA
>CAJXGZ010000092.1 GCA_913053795.1 uncultured Rhodospirillales bacterium
CAGGGCGATGGTTTTTTTGTTCCATTTCCGGACGCCGCCGGATCGGCAAGACAAGGCTTATCCAAAAGGCTCTGGAAGTAAATCCCGATAAAGATCGTTTTTATTTCCAAGTTCCCGACAGCGACGAACGTGGAGTCGTCCAGGCCTTTCAGGACGCCCTTGAGGACTATGGCGCAAGTATGCCTGATGCTCAGGATCATCGTACTTTTCAGGACATGACAGAGGGCATCTCAATAATGTGTGATCTTGGTTGGATTGTAATAATTGATGAATTTCAATACTTCCACAGAAAGTCTCTATCCCCATTCGCTTCATACCTTCAAACCTATGTTGACAAGCTCAGGGACACGAAAAAGGGCGGCCTTTTTGTTCTCGGCTCCATCCATACGGAGATGACGGCGATTCTTGAAGACCGCGCTTCCCCCCTGTTCAACCGCGTCACCCGCCGCATTGACGTCGGACACTGGGATTTCGAGACCCTGTTCGAGATGTTCGCCGCCCATGGCGTCATGGACGAATATCACCGGCTTTTCCTTTGGACCCTGTTCGAGGGGGTGCCGAAGTTCCACCGCGACTGTTTCGAGCAGGATTTGCTGAAACCGGCGAAGGATCATCGCCGATCCACCCTGCGCCATCTTTTTTTCGAGGGTTCGAGCCCGCTCAGGGACGAAGCGGCAAACTGGTTCCTGCGTGAACTGCGGGGACGATACGACAGCGTCCTCAAGATTCTCGCCGCCCAGGGACCCTGTCCCTACAACGTGTTGAAATCCGAGTACGCTTGCGCCGGCTCCAGCGGCGAAAAGCAGCTCGGCGGGTATCTCGCCACTCTGATGGACAAGTACCGGATGGTGGAGAAGCTCCAACCCGTCTTCGCCGGGGACGCCTCACGCAAGGCGCGTTATTCAATCACCGACAATTTCCTGTCGGCTTGGATGCTGGCCCTTGCCCGCAACGTTCAATCGGCCCGTATCCAGCCCTTGGAGAAACCCATTGGCCGCGCCGATGAAATCCTCAAAAACCATGAAGGATACGCCTTCGAGAAAATGATTCGGCAATTAACCGAGGAATGCTCCCGCAAGGGCGTGGGGGACTTCGCCCTGACCGATGTGGTTCGCGGCTATTGGAACAAGGCCGACGGCTCGGATATCGAGATCGATCTGGTCGCCTGCAACGAAGAAGAAAAAATCGTCCGCTTCGGTTCCTGCAAGCGACCGGCGAAAGCCCATGACGGCAAGGCGCTTGAGAATTTCAATTTTCACATTGAGAGATTTCTCAGAACCAAGGAAGGCCGCCGGTTTTCAGGCTGGACCGTGGAGAAGGCGCTTTACAGCCCGAAATTTCCCGCCAAACAGCGGAAAATCCTTAGCGGGGGTGGCTACGCCTGTCTGGACCTGGAAAATTTCAGGTCATTCCTTTCGCCATAGGATATGATTTAGCCATGGTGAAGCTGGACAAAATCTATACCCGCGGCGGCGATGGGGGCAGGACGTCGCTGGGCGACGGCAAACGGGTGGTCAAGCACGACCCCAACGTCACCGCCCTCGGCGCCATTGACGAGGCCAACGCCGCCATCGGCCTTGTCCGCCTGCATGTTAAAGGCGACGCCGGCGCCATGCTGGGACGCATCCAAAACGACCTTTTCGATTTGGGCGCCGATCTGGCGGCGCCGCTGGGGTCCAAACCCGACGCCTTGCGCGTCACGCAAAAACAGGTGGAGCGCCTGGAGGCGGAAATCGACGCCATGAACGCCGGCCTCCCCCCCCTGGACTCGTTCGTCTTGCCCGGCGGCTCCGAGTCTTGCGCCTTTTTGCACTTGGCCCGCGCCGTGACGCGCCGCGCCGAAGGACTGATCTGCAAGCTGGCCGACGGCGGCGCCGTCAACCCGGTGGCGTTGCGCTACGCCAACCGCCTGTCCGATCATTTGTTCGTGCTCTCGCGGAGCCTGAATGAGGGCGGCGAAGAGCAAACGTGGGAGCCCGGCGGAAATGCTTGACCCGCCGCGGCCTTGCTCTTACATGTAGAAGAGCCAATGAATTCATAGCGTTAGAGAAACATTCCAATGAAAATCCTCGTCGCCGTCAAGCGCGTCATCGACTACAACGTCAAGATTCGCGTCAAGGGGGACGGCTCGGGCGTCGAGACGGCCAACGTCAAGATGTCCATGAACCCGTTTGATGAAATCGCCGTCGAGCAGGGCGTCCAGTTGCGTGAATCCGGCCAAGCCGCGGAGCTGGTCGCCGTCTCCATCGGCCCCAAGCAATGCCAAGAGACCCTGCGCACGGCCCTGGCCATGGGCGCCGACCGCGCAATCCATGTGGAGACCGATGCCGACATCCAGCCCCTGGCCGCGGCCAAGCTGCTGGCGGCCTTGGCGGAGCGGGTTGAGCCGGACCTGATCATCCTCGGCAAGCAGGCCATCGACGACGACGCCAACCAGACCGGCCAGATGCTGGCGGGGTTGCTGGACCGCCCCCAGGGCGCCTTCGTCTCCAAGCTCGGGGTTTCGCCCGGAGAGTGCATTGCGACCCGCGAGATCGACGGCGGATTTGAGACCCTGACCCTCAAGACGCCGGCGGTGATCACCACCGACCTCAGGCTGAACACGCCGCGCTTCTCAACGCTGCCCAATATCATGAAGGCCAAGAAGAAGCCCATCGACGCGGTGACCCCGGACGATCTCGGCGTCGACGTCCAACCACGATTAATCACGCTTAAAGTGGAGGAGCCCGCCCAGCGCCAAGCCGGCGTCATCTTAGGAAGCGTCGCCGAGCTTGTGGACAAGCTCAGGAACGAAGCGAAGGTTATCTGAATGAGCGCCCTGGTTATCGCCGAGCACGACAACGCGCGCCTCTTGCCCGCCACATTGCACGCGGCCGCGGCCGCCGCGCAATTGGGAGAGGTCGCCGTCCTGGTAGCCGGTCATGACTGCCGCGCCGCCGCCGAGGCCGCCGCCAAGGTCAGCGGCGTCGCCAAGGTCCTGCTGGCCGACGATCCGCATCACGCCCACCCCCTGGCCGAAGTTCTGGCGCCTTTGGCGGTCAAGCAAGCCTCCGGCTTCACCCATCTTTTGGCGACGGCCACAACTTTCGGCAAGAACCTCATGCCCCGCGTCGCGGCGCTGCTCGACGTCGCGCAAATCTCGGAAATCACCGCCATCGAAAACGCCGATACCTTCGTGCGCCCCATCTACGCAGGCAACGCCATGGCCACCGTCAAGTCCGTGGACCCGGTCAAGGTCCTCACCGTACGCGCCACCGCCTTCGAGGCGGCGTCCCCCGAAGGCGGAAACGGCGTCATCGAGGAGATCGCGCCGGGCCAGGACAACGGCATGTCCGTATTCACGGGTCAAGAGCTCACCAAGTCCGAACGCCCCGAGCTGACCGCCGCCAAGGTGGTGGTCGCAGGCGGCCGCGGTCTCGGAAGCGCCGAGAACTTCAAGCTGATCGACGGCCTCGCCGACAAGCTGAACGCCGCCATCGGCGCCTCCAGGGCGGCGGTGGACTCAGGTTTCGTCGCCAACGACTGCCAAGTCGGCCAGACCGGCAAGGTGGTGGCCCCGGACCTCTACATCGCGGTGGGCGTTTCAGGCGCCATCCAGCATCTGGCCGGCATGAAGGACAGCAAGGTCATCGTCGCCATCAACAAGGACGAGGACGCGCCCATCTTCCAGGTTTCCGACTACGGCCTGGTCATGGACCTGTTCGACGCCCTGCCCGAACTGATGGCCGAGTTGGACAAGTAATCCCTTGGCCGCCATAAAAAAAATCGGCGTCATCGGGGCCGGGCGGATGGGATCGGGCATCGCCCATGTCTGCGCCCTCGGCGGGTTCGCCGTCCATTTGTCCGACATCGACGAGACGCGCCTGAAACACGCCCTTCAATCCATCGAAAAGGACCTGGCCCGCCAAGCGGACAAGGGCAAGATTTCCGAAAACGACGGCAAGGCGGCCCTGGCGCGCATCGCAACGGGCGCCGGGCTGGACGGCTTCAAGGACTGCGACCTGGTCATCGAAGCCGCCACCGAGGACGAGGAAATCAAAAAGGCCATCCTTAAAGCGCTATGCCCAAACCTTAAAAAAAGCGCCCTCATCGCCACCAACACCTCGTCCATTTCCATCACCCGGCTGGCGGCGGCCACCTATCGTCCAGAAAAGTTCGTCGGCCTGCACTTTATGAATCCTGTTCCCGTGATGGCGCTGGTCGAGATGATCCGCGGCGCCGCCATGAAGCTGGGCGCCCACCACCCCATGGGACCGCTGGAGTTGGCGGATTTCATTGGGCTCGATACCTGTCTGGCGATCATGAACACGCTGCGCCAGGGATTCGACGATCCCAAATACCAGCCCTGCCCGCTGCTGGCGGAGCACGTGAAGGCCGGCCGGTTCGGCCGCAAATCAGGCCGCGGCTTTTACAATTACACATAAAAAAAGGGCGGAGCGCTTTTTGTTTTTTTAACGGGCTTGAAACGCCGCTCAATGGTGTAAAAAAGGTTTTTTCCTTGGACCGTGGGTCATGAAATTCCTCGACGAAGCGAAAATATTCGTCAAAAGCGGCGATGGCGGCGATGGCTGCGTTAGTTTCCGGCGCGAGGCCAATGTGCCGCGCGGCGGGCCCAACGGCGGCAACGGCGGGCGCGGCGGCGATGTGGCGGCCGAGTGCGTGGACGGGCTCAACACCCTCATCGATTTCCGCTACCAGCAGCACTTCAAGGCCGGGCGCGGCGCCAACGGCATGGGCAAGGACCGCGACGGCGCCAAGTCCCCCGAAGTGACGATCAAGGTCCCCGCCGGAACCCAGATCTTGAGCGAGGACAAATCCTCCGTCATCGCCGACATGACCCATGTGGGCCAGCGCACGGTTCTGGCCAGGGGCGGCGACGGCGGCTTCGGCAACGCCCATTACAAGTCGGCGACCAACCGCGCGCCCAGGCGTTTCGATCCCGGCTGGCCGGGTGAGGAGATGTGGCTGTGGCTGCGCCTCAAACTGATCGCCGACGCCGGACTTGTGGGCCTGCCCAACGCCGGAAAGTCCACCTTCCTGGCGGCGGTGAGCCGCGCCCGGCCCAAGATCGCCGACTATCCCTTCACCACGCTGCATCCCAATCTGGGGGTCGCCTATGTGGATGAGTATGAGTTCGTCATCGCCGACATCCCCGGGCTCATCGAAGGCGCCCATGAAGGGGCCGGCCTCAGAACCCGCTTTCTCGGCCATGTGGAGCGGTGTCGCGTTCTGCTGCACCTTGTGGACGGAACCGGCGAGGATGTGGCTAAGGCCTACAACACCATAAAACGCGAACTGAAAGCCTACGGCGGCGGCTTGGCCGAAAAGCGCGAGCTCGTCGCCCTCAACAAATGCGACGCCTTAAGCCCGGAGGAGCGCGAAGAGAAACGCGCCCTGCTTAGCGCCGCGGCGGGGCGGGAGGCGGCAGTCATTTCCGGCGTTTCCGGTGAAGGCGTGGAGGGAATCTTGCGCGAATTGCTTGCCAGCGTGCGTCCCTCCGGCGATGCTTGGCCCAACAGGACGAAAAAGGCCGGGTCATGAACGCAAACCGTCTGCCTGACGCCAAGCGAATCGTCGTCAAGATCGGCTCCGCCCTTCTGGTGGACGAGGCCCACGGCGCCGTGCGCCGCCATTGGCTGGAGACCCTGGCCGACGACGTCGCCGCCTGCCGCGAGCGCGGACAGCAAGTGGTCATCGTTTCTTCCGGCGCCATCGCCGTCGGGCGGCGCCAGTTGGACCTACCCAAGGGGGGGCTAAGGCTGGACGAAAAACAGGCCGCCGCCGCCACCGGCATGGTGCGCCTGGCCCACGCCTTTCAGGAGACCCTGGCCCACCGCCACATAACCGTGGCCCAGGTGCTGCTGACCCTTGAGGACTCCGAAAACCGGCGGCGCTACCTCAACGCCCGCAACACCCTGGAGGCGCTGCTCAAGCTCGGCGCCGTCCCCCTCATAAACGAGAACGACACGGTGGCCACCGATGAAATCCGCTTCGGTGACAACGACCGGCTGAGCGCCCGCGTCGCCGCCATGATCAGCGCCGGCGTGCTGGTTTTACTGTCGGACATCGACGGGCTCTACACGTCCGACCCGCGCAAGGACCCGGACGCCGCTTTCGTCCCCGAAGTCCGCGAAATCACGCCGGAAATCCAGGACATGGCCGGACACGCCCCGCCCGGAGACGGAACCGGCGGCATGGTGACCAAGCTGGAAGCCGCCGCCATCGCCACCAACGCCGGCTCGGCCATGGTCATTTGCGACGGCAAGCCCGATCATCCCTTGCGCGGCCTGGAGGACGGCGCCCGATGCACCTGGTTCCTGCCCAGCGAAACCCCGCGCTCGGCCCGCAAGCACTGGATCGCCGGAAGCCTGAAGGCCCACGGCTCCATAACCGTGGACGACGGCGCCCTGAAAGCCTTGCGCGGCGGCAAAAGCCTGCTGCCCGCCGGCGTCGTCGCCGTCGAAGGCGACTTCCAGCGGGGCGACGCGGTGCTGGTGAAGGATTCAAGCGGCCAGGAGGCGGCCCGCGGCCTCTGCGCCTATTCGTCCGATGACGCGCGGACAATCATGGGCCACAAAAGCGCTGAAATCGAAGGTCTCCTCGGCTATCGGGGCCGCGATGAAATCATCCACCGCGACGACTTGGCGTTGAACTAAGACTCGTTGCCTGAAAACGAAAAAACCGTCAGGTCAAATCCACGTTTTTCTTAAGATGCTCAATGTGCTCTTCCTTGCCGAAGATCGCCTCGCAGATTTCACAGGCGGCGGTGAAATTCTTCGGCATGACAAACTGCATTTTCAGCGCGTCATACAATTCATAAAGGGGTTTGTGGGTGAGCAATTGGTTAACGAAGTTTGAGTTGGCGTCTTTGATGATTTGGGCGACGGAGCTTTCATGGATGTTCCCCAAGACAATTCCGTCGTTGAAGCGGTTAAAGCCGCAGCAGGGAACCACTTTCCCATCCGGTTGAACGACAAACCGATTAACGGCGTTGCATTTTCCAAAGGCGCCGATGGGCTTTACCTCGGCGACGCCGTCCTCAAGGTCCTTGCCGCGCCCAAGGTTGGCGATGATTTTCCGAAGGCGGATGTTATAGGCGTCCTCGGGGATTCCTTCCGAACTCAGGTAGTCCCTAAACTCCTGCTCCAAATGCTCCTTGCCCTTGGTCACTTCGAAATCGATGGTGAAGGGAACGCCGAAAGCGCGGTTATATTCAGAGATGATATTCTTGGCGTTGGACGGCGGGATCCATTCCTTATGGAACTCGCCGGCGCTCATGGCCAGCATGTCCGGCGGCGCGGAAAAGCCCGCTTCCTTCAACATGGAAAGGACGATGTTCGTGGACTTAACGTACTTTCCCCAAAACCCGTTGGTGACGATGCTGACGGCCGTGTAGCCAAGCTCCTTGGCCAGCTTGATGACCTTCATGACCGATTTGGCGTAGAGAAACGCCTCGCCGCCACTGATGCCTAAGCGGCGACAACCGTTCTCCCAGCCGTCCTTCACCAGAGCCAGCATGCGTTCCTCGCTCAAGGCGGTCTCGTTGTCGGGAAGGGAGGTGTTGTAGCAAAACTTACAGCCGATGTTGCACTTGTAGCTGACCCGAATGGTCAGGGATTCGGTGTCGAATATGGGTTCGCTCGATTTGGCTTGGGGCAATGGCGGTGAATGATTCACTGTTTTGTCCCTAAAATCGGCCTCAATGCTACGAAGACTATTTATCCTAACGCATTCCCATGAAGACAGGACGAAATAAGCAACCGGGACGGCGTGGCTTAATCGCTCAGCATCAAGCGCGCGACGGGCTTTCCGTTTTTCAGATGGTCGTTCAGAATCTGGTCCGCGTCCTCGCGGCTGCTCAACTGGCACCAAACGCCCTCGGGATAAACCACGGCCACCGGCGCGTCGTCGCAGCGCCCCAGGCAACCGGAGGCGTTGATGCGAACCCCCTCAAGCCCCATTTCCACGGCCTTCTCTTTCATGTAGGCAACCACCTCAAAATTCATTTTGCCGCCGCATGACCCCATGGGATGGTTGGCCGGGCGGGTATTGGCGCAGACGAAAACATGGTGTTTATAATATTGTTTTTTCGTGCTCATTCTTGATTCCTTTTGTGGCGTTGAAACCCAATGGAAAGCCTTTACGTTTCGCCTTTCTTCATCTCGCCGAAGGGGTAGCCCGCTTCCACTGGGAAATCAAGGCCCATGGCCGCGCCGCCAACGTTTCCCCCATTCCTGGCGTTGCCAGTGACCGGGCAAGCTGGTAGGGTTTGGGCGCTTTTTCAATACTGGGCCTAGCGTAATGAAAATCAACGGAAACGCCATCCGTTCCGGCATGGTGATCGAACATCAGAACCGCTTGTGGCGGGCGGTGAAAATTCAACATACCCAGCCCGGCAAGGGCGGCGCCTATCTACAGGTGGAGCTGAAGAACATCCGCGACGGCACAAAGCTGAACGAGCGCTTCCGTTCGTCGGAAACCGTGGAGCGCGCCCGGCTGGATCAGAAGGAATACCAGTATCTCTATGAAGA
>CAJXGZ010000093.1 GCA_913053795.1 uncultured Rhodospirillales bacterium
GGGTCAACCGGCGTGGGAAGAAAAGTAAACTGTCACCGTAACAAAGAAAAGTAAACTGTCACCGTAACGTGTCACCGTAACAGTCAGATTCTTATTGTCGCCGTATCGGCGCCGCTGATCCTCATCGTCTGGCCCATGTAAAATATGAAAAAATCCAGTTTGGCGGAAAATCTACTAGTAGACGTTAAAAACGTTCACTCGCCTGCATGAAATAGTTTTTCAGTCCGTCGTAGTCGTTGGTTACGGGAAACTGTGGAAACTCCTTGATGACGTTACCGGGGGCGCGAAACAGGAAGCCGGCGTCCGCCTCTTTCAGCATGGTGGTGTCGTTGTAAGAGTCTCCGGCGGCGAAAACTTTGAAATTCAAGCCCTTGTATGCGAGCACCGCCTGGCGCTTATGATCTCTCATGCGAAGCAGGTAATCGCTGATTTTACCGTTTTCATCCACTTTCAAGCGATGGCAAAAAAGGGTGGGCCAGCCCAATTGACGCATGAGCGGTTCAGCGAATTCATAGAAGGTGTCGGAAAGTATCGTCAACAGGAAGCGCTGCTCCAGCCAATCAATAAATTCGCGGGCTCCTTCCATAGGCCCCAAACCATTGATAACTGATTGAATATCCTGGATTTTCAAGCCATGCTCATCCAAAATTTTCAATCTCCGGCGCATCAGGACGTCATAATCCGGGATATCCCGTGTGGTGGCGCGCAACGCCTCAATCCCGGTGCGTTCGGCCACATTGATCCAGATTTCCGGGACCAATACGCCTTCCATATCCAAACAAACCACTTCCACGTCTGGCGCCTCCCTCCTTAAATAGCCGGATCAGGTATAACAGATTAATTAGGCCCGATCCGGCTATTTCGAATCATCCGTGTTATTTTATCGAAGACGGAATAAAACATGGTTTGCGTCAATCTGCCCGTATTTGTGTTGTAACGCGAGCAATGATAGGTGTCGGCAAGGGTCATGCGGGGCGATAGTGCATGATGTGCGCCGTGAGAGAATTTCCAGGCGCTTTTTTTCAGGCCCAAAGCCGCCAAAACCGCGCCATGGGCGAGGACGCCAAGGGCCAGAATGAGTTTTAACTCCTTCATGGCGTCAATTTCGCTGATCAGAAAGGGGCGGCAAGCGGAAACCTCAATACCGACCGGTTTGTTTTTCGGCGGGACGCATCTTACGGCATTGGTTATTCTGGCGTTGAGCATCTTAAGCCCATCGTCGGATCGGGCGCCGTACCGGCCTTCGGCGAGACCGAATTCGAGGAGAGCGCCGTACAACAGCTCACCGGCGTAATCGCCGGTAAAAGGCCGTCCGGAAAAATTCGCTCCCTTTAGGCCAGGCGCCAATCCAACAATCAAAATCGAGGCCTCAAGGGGGCCGAACGAAGGAACCGGCGCATTATGCTTTCCAGGGTATTCAGACCGGTTTGCATGTATGAATTTATTCAACCGTGGACAGAGGTTACAGTCTTTATCGGGGATTAAAAGAGAGGTGGATTTGAAAGGCAAAATATATATTCGTAAAAAGAATCAGGCCGATTTCCGGTTAGCCGGGGCTTTAGGAGTTTCCGAATCATCCTCCACATCTTCGATTTCCTCAACGGCCAAATCGGGATGAGGATCCGGATGATCCTGGCGGCTGCCGGGGTGACGGCAGATTTCGGATTGAATATCGCGAAGATCGATAAAATTGTCGGCCTGGCGGCGCAATTCGTCGGCGACCATCGGCGGGTGCGAGCGCATGGTGCTGACAGCGGTGACGCGCACGCCTTTACGCTGAACAGCCTCTACCAGGCGGCGGAAATCGCCGTCTCCGGAGAACAAAACAATGTGATCCAGGTGGTTTGACATCTCCATGACGTCAATGGCCAGCTCGATGTCCATGTTGCCTTTGATTTTTCGACGGCCGGTGGCGGTGTCGGTGAATTCCTTGGTCGGCTTGGTGATCATGGTGTAACCGTTGTAATCCAACCAATCCACCAACGGGCGAATGGGGGAGTATTCTTGATCCTCGGTCAGCGCCGTATAGTACATGGCGCGTATCAGGCGCCCCTTGGAGGCGAACAGTTCGTAAAGTTGGCGGTAATCGATGTCAAAGGACAGGGCGCGCGCCGCGGCGTAGAGGTTGGATCCGTCAATAAATAGGCCAAGGCGTTCCTGGGGATAAAAAATCATGATAAAATCCTTATTCTAATAATTTATTTTTAATAAAATCTGATGACGAATATGCATCATCTTCAAAAGCTTATGGATAAAAAGCTAATCTTCTATTTTCTTTTTCGCAAGGAGAAATCCAAATTCAAATGATAAAAATCCAATGATATTTATTGGCGTAGGCGCCAATTTGCATAGCCCACGGCACGGCTCGCCGCTTGAGACCTGTTTGGCTGCGCTCGAAATCATGGAAAAGTCGGGGCTGCGCATCGTCCGGCGTTCGCGTTGGCGGACCAGCGCCCCGGCGCCGGCGTCTGATCAGCCATGGTACGTGAACGGCGTCGCCGAGATCGAAACCGAGACTTCCCCAGCCGCGATAATGGATGTCCTGCATGGAATTGAAACTCAGTGCGGGCGCCCCAGGGGCGAGAACAGGGGCGGGCGCAACGCCGCGCGCGCCTTGGATCTTGACCTTCTCGCCTTCCATGATCTTGTGTTGGAGGGGAATGCCTCTGACTCCATAATCTTGCCTCACCCCCGTATGCACGAGCGCGCTTTTGTTCTTGAGCCGCTGGCGGAGTTAAGCCCCGACTGGGCGCACCCTGTTACCGGAAAAGGCGTCAAAGACCTCATCGCCGCCCTGCCTCCCGGTCAAGACGTCACGCTCTTGGAGGAATTGAATGAAGTGGGGACGTTGTGATTTATTCTTTATGAGCCGGGCTTTTATTGGCTTGCCTTATGTGTGCGCGCGAAATATATAATGTTTATAACCCCTTATTTTTTTGTTCAACTCTCCTGGATATTGGCGGAGAAGTCCACATGGCTCGAGTAACGGCTGAAGATTGCGTCACAAAAGTTCCTAACCGCTTCGAGTTGGTGATGCTGGCGGCGCAGCGCGCGCGCAACATTGCGGCGGGAGCGCAGCTCACCGTTGATCGTGATAACGACAAGAACCCGGTTGTCGCCTTGCGCGAAATCGCCGAGGAAACAATTGATCTCAAAGAAATGGAGAATGCGTTGATCCAGGGTCTGCAAAAACATGTTGAAATGGACGAGCCGGAAGAAGACGAAGTGGATTTCGCCGCCATCCAGCAGGAACTCAATGGAGAAACGGAAGAGTCCGCTCCCAAAACCGATGAAAACGGCAAGGAAGACGCCAAGAAAGACGCCAAGAAAGACGGCGAGAAAGACGTCGATCCGGGCGTTGATGCGGATTTGGACATCCCCGAAGAAGCGGCGGAGAATAACGCCGAAGATGAGGCGGCTTCCGAGGAGTCCTGAGCGCCTTTCGCCCAAAGCGGCGCCCCGAATCACCTGGGACCACCGGCCTCAAAACAAGATTTGCGAGGGCGGCCTGAATGATCCGTCAATTTGAATTAGTCGAACAAGTCAAGGCCTATGACGAAAGCGCCGACGAGGACGCCCTCAACCGCGCTTATGTCTTCGCAACCATGGCCCATGGCGCCCAAATGCGGGAATCAGGCGACGATTTTTTCGTGCATCCCCTTGAAGTCGCTGGAATCTTAACCCAATACAAGCTTGATTCCGCATCCATTATCACAGCTCTTCTACATGACACCATCGAGGACACCCCCCACACCCTTGACGAGATCGAGTCGCGTTTCGGAAAGGACGTGGCGCGCTTGGTTGACGGCGTCACCAAACTGACGCGCATCGAGCTTCAGTCGGACCACGCCAAACAGGCGGAGAATTTCCGAAAACTGGTTCTGGCCATGTCCGATGACATCAGGGTGCTGCTGGTGAAATTGGCGGACCGCTTACACAATATGCGCACCCTCCATTTCGTCAATAAAGCCGATAAACGCAGGCGAATCGCCGTCGAGACCATGGAAATCTTCGCCCCCCTGGCCGAACGCATCGGCTTGCACGACATGAAGAACGAACTGGAGGATTTGGCTTTCGCAGAGATCAACCCGGAAGCGCGCAATTCCATCGTTTCACGCCTTGTTTTTCTGCGCGAAAAGGGCGGCGACATCGCCGCGCGGGTCATTAAACAGCTTGAAACCACCCTGGACGAAGCCGGATTGAAGGCGAACATCCTGTGGCGCGAGAAAAGGCCCTATTCCATGTGGCGGAAAATGCAGAAAAACGACATGCCTTTCGAGCAGCTTTCCGACATCATCGCCTTCAGGGTGCTCGTTGATTCGCGTAAGGACTGCTATCAGGCCCTGGGCGCCATCCATAGCGCCTATCCAGTGGTTCCGGGGCGTTTCAAGGACTACATCAGCACCCCGAAACCCAATGGATACCGTTCTCTGCACACCGGAATCCTGGGACCCGAGCGTCAGAAAATCGAAGTGCAGATTCGAACCCATAAAATGCACGACGTCGCCGAATATGGCGTCGCCGCCCATTGGAATTACAAACAGCGCGCGGGAAAGACGGAGGGGCGCCAATACCGCTGGCTGCGCGAACTATTGGACATTCTCGAGCAAGCCGTGGGACCGGAGGAGTTTCTGGAGCACACCAAGCTGGAGATGTTCAACGACCAGGTTTTTTGTTTCACCCCCGGCGGCGACCTCATCAACCTTCCCCAAGAGGCCACCCCTGTGGACTTCGCCTACGCCGTCCATTCCGAAATTGGCGACCGTTGCGTCGGCGTAAAGATCAACGGCCGTATGCAGCCGCTCAGAACCCAACTGCGCAACGGCGATCAGGTGGAGATCATCACCTCCAAGGCGCAAACGCCTTCCCCCATTTGGGAGAGGTTCGTGGTCACCGGCAAGGCGCGGGCGCGCATCCGCCGCTTTATCCACTCCAAGGAGCGCGAACAGTACCTGCAATTGGGCAAGGCGATCATGCGGAGGACCTTTGAAGAGGAAGGCTACGAATACACCAAAAAGGCCATGGACAGCGTTATCAAGGTTTTCAATATGAACAGCGCCGACGACCTTTGCGCCGCCGTAGGCGCCGGCCATCACACCAGCCGTGAGGTGTTGGAAACCATCATTCCCGGCGTCAAGAAAAGCAATAACGGAGGCGATAAGGCGGCGCCTTTGGCGCACGCCCGCGGCAAAAAGAAAAAAAAGGGGAAGGGAAAAGGCAAAAGCGGCGCGATTCCCATCACCGGGCTTATCCCCGGCATGGCCGTGCATTACGCCGAATGCTGCCACCCCTTGCCCGGCGATCGAATTGTCGGCATCGTCACCTCGGGAAAGGGGGCGACCATTCACACCATTGATTGCGATACCCTTGAATCCCATGCTGAAACGCCGGAAAAATGGTTGGATGTTTCATGGGAAGACGGCGATTCTCTTTCATTTTTCGTGGGACGGGTATTCCTCACTGTCCTCAACGAGCCGGGAAGCCTCGGAAATCTGTCCATGGTGATCGCCAAGAACGGGGGCAACATCTCCAACTTGAAAGTCACCAACCGTTCCTCCGATTTTTTTGACATGACAATGGATATCGAGGTTAAGGACGTTAAGCACTTGAGCAATATTATCGCCGCCCTGAGGGCGACGCCGGTTATCAATTCGGTTGAAAGAGCGCGAGGCTAAATTCCATGTTTCAAAGGCGTTCAAAGTCTCGTTTTATAGGGCGTTTTAGGAATTTTATATGGCCACGGTCGGGATGGCGCCGCTCAAGCAAGTACGTTTTTCTCCGGGTTGTGCGGATCCCAGGGTCGTCTTACTCGCTCGCAGGAGGTTTTGCCTGCGGCGCCGCCATTTCGTTTACGCCTTTCGTTGGCCTGCATTTTGTTATTTCCGCCATTTTGGCTTTTTTTATCCGGGCCAACATTCTCGCCGCGATCATCGGCACGGCGGTGGGAAACCCTTGGACCTTTCCGTTCATTTGGACCTGGATATACAATCTCGGCCTATGGATGGGGGCGGGGAGCAATGGGCGCAGCGTCGAAGACTTCAATTTTCCTGAATTTTTTGGGGCCATTATGCACGCTTTTTTAAGGTTCGACATAACCTATCTTTTTGAGACCGCTTGGCCGGTGTTCTGGCCCATGCTCGTGGGCGGAGTTCCTACGGCCATAGCTGTGTGGTTTATTTTTTACATTCCAATCAACATTGACCACGTGGCCACCATTCGCAATGCCCGGGGCGGCGGCCACCCGGCCCCCGTGCGCGCGGCCTTGCTGGCCGCAGAAGCGGGCGCGGACGGCGTCACCGCGCACTTGCGGGAGGATCGCCGCCATATTCGTGATGAGGATATCGAACGCCTCATGGACGAGCTCACCGTTCCCCTAAACCTTGAGATGGCGGCGACCAGGGAAATGCTCGGCGTCGCTTTGCGTCATTCCCCGCATGCCGCCTGCATTGTCCCTGAGAAGCGCGAGGAGCGCACCACAGAGGGCGGCTTGGATGTTGTGGCGTCGCTCAAGGCTGGGGTCATCAAGGCTTTCGTCGAGGATATGAGCGCGTCTGGGGTGCGGGTGTCGCTTTTCATTGAGCCCGACCCGGCGCAGCTGGATGCGGCCTTGGACGCCGGCGCCCGGGTTGCCGAACTGCACACCGGCGCATATTGCGGCGCCACGGGCCGGCAAAAGGATAAAGAGCTGTCCAGAATTGTGAAGGCGGCGGCCCATGCCGAGAAAATCGGTCTGGAGTGCCACGCCGGCCACGGCCTGAGCTATGATGACGTCGGCCCAATTGCGGCCATCGCGTCCATCGTTGAATTGAATATCGGTCATTTTCTTGTGGGCGAGGCCATTTTCAGCGGCTTTGAGAGCGCAATCAAACGCATGCGCGCCCTTATGGATGAGGCCCGGCGATGATTATCGGCATTGGAACGGACCTTTGCGACATTCGTAGGATTGAAAAGGTCCTGAAACGCTATGGAGATCGCTTCATCGCTCGAATCTACACCGAAAACGAGCGCGCAAAGGCGGCGGAGCGCATCAACCCGGCGGCGGCCTACGCCCTCAGCTACGCCGCCAAGGAAGCCTGCTCGAAAGCCCTTGGAACGGGGTTCCGGCAGGGCGTATATTGGCGCGATATCGGCGTCGGCAACCACGCCTCGGGCAAGCCCTTCCTAACGCTTTCCAGGGGCGCCGAGAAGCGCTTGGCGGCGTTGACTCCCGACGGCATGCAGGCGCAAATCGACATCACCTTGAGCGATGAATATCCCATGGCGCAAGCGGTGGTGCTGATTTCCGCATGTGTTTCCCCTGGGCCAAAGGGCGAAGCGCCTTGACAGTGCGTCCCCGGACTGGCTTGATCAGGCGTTTCCTGAATATATCGCTGTTTTATCATGAAAAATTAATTACAACTTAATCAACAAGTTATTATTTTATTATGTCCGAAACGCCCTCCAGCACAGTCCCGAGCGCCCCCTCAAGCGGGCTCAAGGAAACGATCTTGACCGTCGTCTATGCGGTGATCATCGCCTTGGTTGTCCGCACCCTGGCCTATGAGCCCTTTAATATTCCTTCCGGCTCCATGCTGCCGACGTTGCTGGTTGGGGATTATTTGTTTGTCTCCAAGTTCTCCTACGGCTACAGCACCTATTCCCTTCCGTTCGGCATGCAGCTTTTTGAGGGAAGAATTTTCGCCAGTGAGCCCGAACGCGGGGACGTCGCTGTTTTCAAGCTCCCCTCGGACAACAAGACCGACTACATCAAGCGAATAATCGGCCTTCCCGGCGATAAAATACAGGTGATCAAAGGCTTGCTGCACGTCAACGGCAAAGCGGTGGAGCGGCGGCGGAGAGATGATTACATTTACCGGGGCGTTGGCGGTCATTCCTTGCGCATTCCCCGCTTCATCGAAACCCTTCCCAACGGCCGCGAACATGACATCTTAGAGGAAAGCGACGAAGAATTTAAAGACAATACAATGGTTTACACTGTTCCGGAAGGTAACTATTTCGCCATGGGCGACAACCGCGACCACTCCAAGGACAGCCGTTATCTCAGCGGCGTCGGATTTATCCCCAGGAAAAATCTGGTGGGGCGCGCCGAGTTTCTTTTTTTCTCAATCGACGGCAAAGTGTGGAATTTCTGGAAGTGGCCATGGACCATTCGCTTCAACCGTTTTTTCCAGAGCATTGATTAATACTAACTTGCATAAATAAACACCCATTGTGACGACGTTGCGAGGTTTCCGGCTAGGAGTGCGTTGCGCCGTGGTGTATATACCCACCTCAAGCGGCGCGCGACGACGTCCGGAAGCCTCGCAACGCCGCCCTTCGGGTCGCTTATCCCGTTCCCTCGGGGTGTCGAGAACGCTAAACGATGCTTTGGCATCGCCGTCGCGCCCTCTCCTACCGAGG
>CAJXGZ010000094.1 GCA_913053795.1 uncultured Rhodospirillales bacterium
TTCAGGGCCATCAGGCCCGGCAAGCGCGCGGTGTTGGTGACCACCTTCACCGTGGCCGTACGCTTGGCCTTATACCGGGCGGCGAAGCCGTCGCTGATGACCAGGGCGACGTTGATGTCGCCAAGGCGCACCGCCTCTTCAACATCCTTGGGCGCCGGCGACACGGCGACCCCTTGTTTTTTCAGAAAAGCGATCAGGCTGGGGCCGTTTTCGGCGCCTTGGCCTCGCCGCCGTCCTTGCCGAGCGCTGACGCCACCAAGGACATCATGACGCCGAGAAGGATCGGCCCGATCAGCGGATAGATCAGCGCCACCAGCAAGGAGCGCCGGTCGCGCGCGTTGTCCTTGGTCTCCTTGGCGCAAACGATCATCATGCGCCTGAACCAGCCGCCCATCACCACCCCTCCTCGGCCCCGGTGACGGCCAGGAACATCTCCTCCAGGTCATCCTTGCCGGTTTGCCGGAGAAGCTCCTTGGGCGTTCCCTCGGCGGCCACCTTACCGCGGGAGATGACGATGATGCGGTCGCAAATGGCCGCCACCTCGCGCATGATGTGGCTGCAGAACAGTACGCAGCGGCCCTCGTCGCGTATGTCGCGGATCAGGCGGTGGACGGCGCGGGAGCTGGCGATGTCGAGGCCGTTGGTGGGCTCGTCAAGCAACAGGTTGGAGGGGTCGTGAACCAATGCGCGGGCGAGCGCCACCTTGCGGGTCTGGCCCTTTGAGAACCCCTTGGCCCGGCGGTCGGCGAATTCGCCGATGCCCAGAATCTCCACCAAACGATCGATGCGCTCCTCCAGGTCCTTGCCGCTTAGGCCATGCAGACGGCCATAGTAGCGCACATGCTCGCGCGCGGTGAGCCGGGGATAAAGGCCGCGCGTATCGGGAAGGACGCCGATCCGGCGCTGAACCCGGAGCCGGTCCGCCACGGAGTCGAAGCCGTCCACCCTGGAACTCCCGGAATCGGGACGCATGACCGTGTAGATGATGCGCAGCGCCGTCGTCTTGCCGGCGCCGTTGGGGCCGAGCAAGCCGGTGACCTGGCCGTCGGGCGCGGTGAAGTCAACGCCGTCCAGCGCCGTCACCGAGTTGAAGGACTTCCGCAGATTCCTGACCTCAATCATCTTGCGCCCGCCAACAATTCATAGGCCCTTATAACATTGCGCGAAAAATGGCATAATGCTTCTTTTTCAGTGGATAAAATCTAGCATATGACGCCCATACGATCCCATATCCCGGTTTCTCGGAAGGAGAGCGCCCGCAGGCGATGCCTAAGCATCGCCTAAGGGTGCTCGACGCTCCGAGAAGCCGGGATATGGGACCCGAAGGGCGGCTTCCCAAGCCCGCCGGACGCGTTGCCCGATGCTTGTGATGTCCAGCATCAGCGCGCATCGAGCGCCTTTCCGGACAAACTTGGGAAGCCGTCGTATGGGCGCCATATGCTAGATTCTATCCACTAACTTGGCGGAGGCATTGCCGGATGAGCGGTACTTTTATTATCTCAGGGCTGATCGCGGCCTCGGTTGTGTGGGCCATCGCCCTCTACAACAGGCTGGTCCGCAAGAAGAACATGGTCGAGGAAGGCTGGAGCGGCATTGACGTTCAGCTCAAGCGCCGGAGCAACCTGATCCCCAACCTGGTGGAGACCGTCAAGGGCTACAAGGTCCACGAAAAAGACGTGCTGGAAAACGTCACGACCCTTCGCGCCCAATCCATGAACGCCGAAAAGCCCGGAGAAAAAGGCGCCGCCGAGGGCCTGCTGGGCGCCGCTCTGGGCAGGTTGTTCGCCGTCGCCGAGAACTATCCCGACCTCAAGGCCAGCCAGAACTTCATCGAATTGCAGGACTCATTGAGAGAGGTGGAGGACCAAATCCAACTTGCCCGGCGCTATTACAACGGCGCCGTCAGGGACCTGAACATCCTGGTCGAATCCTTCCCCAGCAACATTATCGCCAATATGTTCAAGTTCATCGAGGCCGAATTCTTCGAACTGGAGGACCCGGACGAGTGCGCCGTCCCGGGCGTATCCTTCGATTGATGATGCGCCGCCTCGCCCCTCTCGCCCTGGCCGCCCTGGCCGCCGTGGTGTTGGCGGCGCCGTTCCCGGCCAGCGCCGCGGAGAGAATCCTCGACTTCACCAGCCGCATCGCCATTCAGCCCGACGCCACGGTCATCATCACCGAAACCATCAAGATTCAAGCCGCCGGCGCCAAGATCAAGCACGGCATTTACCGCGACTTTCCGACCACCTACAAGGACCGCTTCGGCAATACGGTGCGGGTCGGCTTCCAGGTGCTGGAGACCTTGCGCGACGGCCGCCGCGAAGACCGATTCATCAAGGCCATCGACAAAGGCAAGCGGGTCTACCTGGGCAAAAAGAACGTGACCCTCAAGCCGGGCGTCTACATCTACACCCTCAAGTACGCCACCAGGCGCCAAATCGGATATTTCGACAAATTCGACGAGATATACTGGAACGTCACCGGCGACGGATGGGCCTTCCCCATCGTGCGCGCCAAGGCCGTCGTCGAGCTTCCCCCCGGCGCCTATGTGGTCCAGCAAGCAGCCTACACCGGACGCCGGGGCGAAAAGGGCCAAAACTTCATGGCCGGCGCCGACGCCGCCGGCAACACGACCTTCGTCACCACCGCCCCCCTTTCCCCCGGCCAGGGCCTGACCATCGCCGTCGCCTGGCCCAAGGGCATGGTGGCCGAGCCCAGCGCCGCCATGAAGCTAAGATTTATGCTTCGCGACAACCTCACCGCCATTACCGGCCTGGCCGGGCTGTTGTTCGTCTTGGCCTATTATCTCTACGCCTGGGACAAGGTCGGCCGCGACCCCAAGGGCGGCCCCGTCGTTCCCCTGTATAAGCCGCCCGAGGGCTTTTCCCCGGCGGCGGCCCGCTTCGTGCTTGAGATGGGCTTCGATGATAAGGCCTTCGCCGCGGCCATCGTCTCGATGGCGGTGAAGGGGTTCCTGACCATTGAAGAGGACGACGGGACCTACGCCCTGAGAGCCACCGGCGCCCACCAGTCCGTCCTGACGCCCGGCGAGCGGGCGCTGGCCGTCAAGCTGATGCCCTCCAGCGGCTCCATCGAGTTGAAGAACGCCAACCACACGCGCATCGGCGGCGCCAAAAAGGCCCTGAAGAAATCCCTGGAGCGGGAGTTCGAAAAAATCCACTTCAAAACCAATTCCAAATACCTGATCCCGGGCGGCATTTTGACGGCGGCGGCGGCGGTCGCCGTGGCGCTGTCCGCGCCCGACATGGAAAGCAAGGCCGCCGCCGGCTTTGCCGCCTTTTGGCTTACCATATGGACGGCGGGGTGCCTCATGCTATTTCTGAAAGCCTACAATAAATGGAAAGAAGTGTTGTCCGGCGCGCCCAGGGAAATTCCGGCGGCCATTTTCATGACCTTGTTCGTCTTGCCTTTTTTCGCCGGCGAGGTCATGGGGCTGTTTTTCCTGGCCCAGGCCACGTCCATGCTGGCCGCCCTCTTCCTGGCGTTCATCGCCCTTATGTTCCCGGTGTTTTACAATCTGCTGAAGGCGCCGACCATATCCGGGCGCAAGGTCATGGACCAAATCGAGGGCTTCAAGATGTACATGTCGGTGGCCGAAAAAGACCGCCTCAACATGCTGCATCCCCCAGAGGACGCTCTTGGGGAAACGCCGGAGCTATTTGAAAAGATCCTTCCTTTCGCCCTGGCGCTGGGCGTCGAGCAGCAATGGAGCGAACGCTTCGCCGCGGCCTTTTCACGGCTGGGCGAGGACGGCTACCGCCCCGCCTGGTACGGCGGAAGCGGCTGGCGCAGCCACGGCGCCGGCGGCATGGCCGGCAACCTGTCCGGGGGCTTCGCCAGCGCCCTGGGAACGGCGTCTTCGCCGCCCGGCGGCGGCTCCGGCGGCGGCGCCGGCGGCGGCGGGGGAGGAGGAGGAGGAGGAGGAGGAGGAGGAGGATGGTGAGTTAGCGGGGAATATACTCAGGAGGGCGCGGAGGCGCGCATCGGGTCAAACCGCGCAACCGCTTCCTCCACCCCCGCCTTGCCGAGGACGCATGAGCAACCCCTGATCCAAAAGGACTTCATGAACGTTCTGTCGCCACCCTTTCGCTGAAGAAAATTTTGACGATAAAATCAGATCGGCGGGAGCCTTTTCCCACGAATCACCTTTGACTGCATCAAAAAACAACGCCGTCTCAATGTATTTTTCCGGATACCAAAAGCCGTTTGCGACTTTAGCCAACTTCATGATGCTTTCCGAATTTCGCCCATTGGACGCCGCCATTTCAATAAGGCCGAGCATCGCGGAACCATGATTACAGTCTTGAAAAAAGGCCGAGTTGCCACAACAAGGGCGAAATATGTTTTCTGCAATACGACGAGCAAGGGACGACTGCTCGGGCGATAGGGATAAGGTTTCCACCTTGTTGAAATAGGCTGCGCCGTTATTCTCTCGTCCAAGCGTCCAGCCGCCCGTACTTGCAAAATTCGGCAAGTCGTCGCCAATGATCGGGCTCTCATCGTTGAACGCTGTTTTTGTCGCCAACCCAATGGGCCATAGTAAATTAAGATTGAAGGGAGCATTCTCGATCGAAAGAATCAGCTCTTGTTGTTTTCCCTCCAACACAAGCGATACCCATTCGGGAATAGGGCCGCGGTCCTTGTGAGCCTCCAGAATTTTCCCAGGATCAATGACCCCGGCTTCCACCAGCTTGGCGACCGGCTTCGCAAGATCAAGGCCGGTTGGAAGCGGCTTGGATGGCAGAACTGAATTCACCGCCCGCCGTAACGCGATGCCTTCAAAGTAGGCTTTCAATTTCGGGGTCGCCAATCCCAGCCCATAAGCCCCTCCAAGAGCCGTCACCCAGCTTAAAACACGCCGTCTCGTTACTTTTTCCATCCGAAAATTTCCATTTAAACCATTATTAGAGTCGATTCTGGCAAAATGATTGCTCGAAGACAACCGCCCTAGCCTTTGGCGGCGGCGGATGGTGAGTTAGCGGCGATTAAACTCAGGAGGACGCGCAGGCAGGCGTCCTTTGCGGTTAATCCTTCACTTTTCACCGCCGCGCGTAATCTTCGCCGAGCAGAGGGCTTGACCCTCGGGGGGGATGTCTTGATAAAATATGGAGCGATTCTTGGGAGGCGGCGGCGTGATGTATAATTTGTTTCAGACGCAAGGGTGGGTTCAGTTGGCCGCTGTGCTGGGCGTCGTGGTTGGCTTGGGGGCTATTTTAGTGCCCTATGTTCTGTGGGGGGGAGACGACCTTTTCACCGTCATCATCATCGGACTTGGCGGCGCCTATCTGGCGACGCGCAGCGCCTTGTGGGCCATCCGCAACCACACGGTGGAGCGCCGCAAGGGACCAAGAAGAACCGGCAATAGAAGGCGGGAATAACGCAAACCGTCTGTTCTCTGATCTCTGATCTCAGATCTCTGACCCTATCGCATGGGCTCTTCCTGGATCGGGGGCTCGGGTTCCGGCTTTGGTTTTAGTTTTTCCTTCCCGGGCTCGGGGGCGGCGAGGGGCATCGCCGCCATGATGCGCCTGTAGATGCGGATCATGTCCTTGCCGTTGACAAGCAGCTTCCCCTTGCGGGTCAGCTCGATGTAGTAGGTGGCGAGCGGAGCGCCGTCGGGCGCCGGTTGGGCGCCGGCGAGCTCGTGGATCATGGTGAGAATCAGGGTTTGCGCCGCCTGCCCGGGCTTGCGGGCGCTGGCTTCGATGTAATCCTCAAGGCCCCGCGCCATGACGTCGAAGCCGCCGGAAAAGCCGTAGAGCGCCTTGGCGTCGGCTTTGAGCGCCCCCTTGGCGCGCATGGCGGCTTTGAGGGCGTCGAAGCTGGCTTCGGCGGAAATGCGGGTCTTGGACTTCTCGAGGCTCTTGAACATGCTCTTGGAGAAGTCCTGGGCAAGCACGGCGTCGACGGCGGGACCGCCCAGGGTTTTCCCGGTTGCGGGCTTGACCCCGGGCGCGGCCCCAGGAGAGGGGATAGAGGAGGCTTTTGTCGGCTCCGCAAAGGACTCGGCGAAGCCCATCATGAAGCCGGCGATGACGACGTTGAACAATCCGTCCAAGGGAAGGCGCTCGATCTTAAAGGCGCCGCCGGCTTTGAGGGGGAGGTAGCCGGACATCTCGTCTTTGGTATCGGAAAATGCGCCGCCGTGAGCGTAGGACAAGCCGAAGGTAAGCCGGGGAAAGTCAAGGTCCGCGGCGAATCCGAAAGTGACGCCGTCGGCGCCGCCGAGCGTCGCGCCGTCCTTGTCCAGGATTTCCGCCTTGTTTAAGTTCGCCTTGACGGAAGCGCTGAAAGTGATGGGCGGCGACTTTTTAGCGGCGGCGGATTTAGGCTGGAGCATCCCGGCGAACTTGGCCGCCAGGGCCTTGGGGTCAAAACCCTTGAGGACGTAGTCGACGGCGGCGGACTGCAAGCGCGCGCGAACCGGGCCGCCGGGCTCGGCGATGGTGATCCCGCCCAGCTCCATCCACGACGGACCGCCCCAGATTCCCGGCGCGGTCTCCGACAGGTTGATGATGTTGGTAAGGCGCTCGGCTTTGATAATGAAGGATTTTTCTGAATCCCGGACCATAAAGTCGCTAAGCTCGGCGTCGGACTCCGTATAGGCGTTGAGCTCGGGGCGCCAAATCCCGGTGAAGCGCCTGACCTTGTAGGTGATGATGTATTCGGTTCCGTCAAGCTTGGGTTTGAAGCGGATCAGGTTCTGCTCCACCTCCGCCACTTGGTAGGCGCGGGGCTCTCCGGCGGCGTCAAGCTGGTCTTCGACCGGTTTGAACTTGAGCTTGGCGCGGCCGACGAAAAAGGCGCCGCCGCGGGCGTTGGTGAGCCTTAAAGGGGGGATGGAGACGTTGAACCAGCCGTCGCCGGCTTCCCTCACCCGCAGCAAACCTTGCACCTCCAGCTTGCCGCCCACGGGGGCGCGCTTGTTGAGGGCGTCGAGCAGGGTTTTGCGGATGCGCCCGGCGCTGGCGTTCGGGTCGGCCTCCTCGTCGGAGAGCTCCTGATCCAGCGTCGACATGGGCTTATAGCCGCCGTCGTACATTTGATAGAGCGTCAGCTCGGAATCAAAATCCCCCTGCTCCGCCGCCTTGGCGAGCCATTGCTCCGCCTTCCTGAAGTCGATGAGCCCGCCGCCCAGCTTGCCGGCGAAAATCTGTCCGAGCATTTTCTGGGACTCCACGTGGCCCTTCTCGGCCGCCTTCCCGTACCACTTGGCGGCGTTGGACAAACTGAAGGGGACGCCCAAGCCCATCCGGTACAGTTCCGCGACCATGAACTGGCCCTTCAAGCTGTCCTTCTCGGCGGCCCTTTTGTACCACTGCCAGGCCATGGAGTCGTTGGCGGCGACCTTTTCTCCCGCCAAATAGAGATCGCCGAGAAGAAGCCGCGCCTTCACGTTTCCTTTGCGCGCGAGAAACTCTAGGTCCTTGAGGGCTTCAGTCGCGTCTTCGCCTTCCAGGGCGTCCTGAATTTTATTAAAGGATTCGGCTTCTTCCCTTGCCTTTTCCAGCGTGGCGGCGCCGTTTTCGGGAGCCTTTTCTTCGGCGGCGAGCGTGTTGAAGGCGCCCGCCGGCAGCATGACCATCACGACCATGGACGCCGCCAGCCTTCTGATCCAACTTTCTCTCTTAGGCATTTCGCAGCGCTTCCCGAAGATATGAAATATAATAAAAACGTCGCCTAATTGGTTTTTGCATTCATCCAGGGTGAAAAAAGTATAAAATAAATAAGATGCAAGATAACGTTTCGCGTAAGTTCCAGCACCAGCCCTTAACATTATTACAACTTGGCGCGCCATGAGAAACAAAAAACAAATATCCACCGCCTTGAACAAAATTAAAATCGTGCGCCTTGATGATTCTGGCGCAACAGCGATTGAATACGCGCTGATTGCGGGCTTGGTATTTCTCGCCATTGTTGGCGCGATTAATTATTACGCGGGAAGCCTAGGGAACCTATTCAACGAAGTCAGCAGTAATGTTTTGGGGAGCCTTTAGCGTTTCCCTGACTGCGCTCACCGCAACATTCCCATAATCCTGAGCTCCTTCTCGGCGGATTCGTACTGGCGGTAGTTTGTGACGCCGGTGTTCAGGGTTTTGCGGAAGAATTCCGCCGCTTTGTCCGCATTGCCGTTCATCAAGTAGTATTGCCCAAGGAAAAAGAATGCGACGCACTCTTTTTCCAGTTGTTTTTTCAAATCCGCGTCCTCGGCCTCGACGACCACCCAGCAGCGGGCTAGTGGCGCTTGACGCCGCCGTACTTCATGCGGGTGTCATTCATCGAGGCTGACCGTGCTTCGTCATCGCGGATGCCAGCGTCGACTACCTCACCGATGAACAGCGTATGCGAACCCAGATTATGTG
>CAJXGZ010000095.1 GCA_913053795.1 uncultured Rhodospirillales bacterium
GCCGACCAGAAAACAATTAACCCCGGCGGCTTTCAATCGTCGCAGGTCGGCGGGGCTCTCGATACCGCTTTCGCTGACCACCATGCGGCCGGCCGGCACCAGCGGCGCCAGTTCTTCGGTAAGCGCAAGGTCGATCTTCATGGTTTTGAGGTTGCGGTTGTTAATGCCGATCATTGCATTGCCGGGATCGAGGGCAAGGGCGCGGTCCATCTCGTCCCGGTTATGAACTTCGACCAGGATATCCATGGCGAATTCCGCCGCCGCCGCCGCCAACTCGCCCGCCTGGCCGTCCGCCGGGGGGCGGCCCTCCGCCAGCGCCGCCATGATCAGCAAAATGCAATCGGCGCCGATCGCCCGGGCCTCTACCACTTGATAAGGCTCAAGCATGAAATCCTTGCGCAGCACCGGCAGCGAGACGGAATTTCTGGCCGCCGTCAGATGTTCCGCCGCACCTTGAAAATAAGGCCCGTCGGTAAGCACCGACAGGCAGGCCGCGCCGCCCGCTTCATAGGCCGCCGCCAATTGGCCCGGGTCAAAATCGCCGCGGATCAGACCTTTCGACGGCGAGGCTTTCTTGATCTCGGCGATCAGGCCGACACCGCCCGCCGATACCGCCGCCTCAAGGGCGGCGCGAAAGCCTCTCGCCGGTGGTTGGCGGTGGGCGTCATCTATGATCCGGCCGATCGGGATATTCTCTTTCGCCCGGGCGATCTCGCGCCGCTTGTCGGCGCAGATGCGTTGCAGGATGTCGCTCATATATTCAAGAAGTCGCTTCGACCAGCCGGGCCAGGGTTTCCCTGGCTTTTCCGCCGTCGATGGCGGCCCGGGCCTGGGCGGCGCCGTCCATGAGGTTTGATGCCTTGCCGGCAACGATAAGCGCGCCGGCGGCGTTAAAGACCACCACGTCCCGGTAGGGGCCGGGATTGCCCGCCACCAGGTCGCGGATGGCCTTGGCGTTGGTTGCGGCGTCGCCGCCCTTGAGGTCTTCCGGTTTTGCTTGCGCCAGCCCGGCGTCGGCGGGGTTGACTTCGAAGGTGGTGATTTCGCCGTCTTTAAGTTCGGCGACGAAAGTAGGCCCGGTGGTGGTCATTTCGTCCAGGCCGTCCGATCCATGCACCACCCAGGTCGCCTCGCAGCCCAGATTTTTGAGCACTCTGGCCATGGGCTCTATCCAGGGCTTGGAAAAGACGCCGGTGAACTGGCGCTTGACCCCGGCCGGGTTGGAAAGAGGACCGAGCAGGTTGAAAATGGTGCGAACCCCCATCTCCAGCCGCGAAGGACCGACGTGGCGCATGGCGCCGTGATGGCGCGGGGCCATCAGAAAACCGATCTTGGCCTCGGCTATGGATTTCTCCACCAGCGGCATATCGGCCTCCAGATTGACGCCGAGAGCCGCCAGAACGTCCGCCGCGCCCGACTTGGACGACAGCGCCTTGTTGCCGTGCTTGGCCACGGGAACGCCGCAGCCCGCCACCACCAAGGCGGCGCCGGTGGAAATATTGAAGGTGCCGGAAGCGTCGCCGCCAGTGCCGGCGATGTCTATGGCGTCTTCGGGGGCCTTGACGGCCAAGGCCTTGGCGCGCATGACCTTGACGGCTCCGGTGATCTCCGCGACGGTCTCGCCGCGCACCCTCAAGGCCATCAGGAAGGCGCCGATTTGCGACGGCGTCGCTTGCCCGGACATGATGATTTCAAAGGCGGATTCAGCCTCGGCTTCGCTGAGGGAGGCGCCGTCCGCGACCTTGGCCAACAGGGCTTTCATTGGCAAAGCGCCAGGAAGTTGCGAAGAAGGTCATGGCCGTGCTCCGAAGCGATGCTTTCAGGGTGAAACTGCACCCCGTGGATGGGTAAGGCGCGGTGCTGAACCCCCTGGATGACCCCGTCGCCGCTGTTCGCCGTGACGTCCAGGCAATCGGGAAGGCTATCGGGCTCCACCATCAGCGAATGGTAGCGGGTTGAGGCGAAGGGCGAGGGAATACCGGAAAAAACGCCTTCGCCGTTGTGCTCGATGGGACTGACCTTGCCGTGCATGGGCTTGGGCGCGCGCACGATTTTTCCGCCGAAAGCTTGGCCCACGCACTGATGACCCAGGCAGACGCCGAGAATGGGAACCTTGCCCGCCGATTTCTCGATCAATTCCAGGCAGATCCCGGCCTTGCCGGGGCCGCACGGTCCCGGCGAAAGGACAATGCCCTGGGGATTAAGGGCCAGCGCCTGTTCGGCGCTTAAGGCGTCATTTCGCCTGACGTTAACCTCCGCGCCCAACTCGCCGAGATAATGGCGCAGATTATAGGTAAAGCTGTCATAATTATCGATTAGAAGATACATAACAACAACTTACAAAAAAATCGTAACCTATTACATGAACGCAAAAAAAAAGGCTTTTTCTCCCCATAGATTTGCGCCGCATGGCAACAATGCCCGTCACCTCCGCCAGCGTCAAGGGGAGACAAGATCGGGGAATAAAATTGACAGACTTTAGGATTTGAATAATTATATGAATTAATTACTTTATAACAACCAAGTATATCTATTTTTATAGATTTGTTTTTTAGATTTTTTTTTGTTATTACTGTTAATTACCAAAGAGCTTACGGATGACGTTTAGGGCGAAATTATTGGGCTTTGCCTGGCCGGCCGCGTTGCTTGCCGCCGTTTCACAGGCGCAAGCGCAATATCCGCGCGCCAGCGCCCAATATCCTTATCCCAGCGCCCAATACCCGTACCCCAGCCAACAATTTCCGCCTCAAGGCGCCCAATATCCGCCTCAAGGCGCGCAAATCACGCGCCCCGTCCTCCCACGCGCCGGGCCTCAAGGCGCCGCGCCTTGGCCTCCGCAGGCCGCCGCCAAAACAAATAATTGGGATATCACGATTGGCCCGGGGGTCGCCATGCAGCCGGAATACATCGGTTCCAACAAATACATCCTCTGGCCGATGCCGATCATCGAAATCAAATGGCGGGATAAAATTTTTCTCAGCGCCAAGGACGGTTTTGGCTGGAACATGGTGAAGACCCGTCATCTCAACTTTGGTCCCCTGGTTCACTATTATCTTGGCAGTCAGGACTATCCAAGCGGCATGGATTCGGTTGACGCCGGCGGTCAGTTCGGGGCCTTCGTCAATTTCGCCTTCGGCCACTGGAGGCTGGACGCCAAGGCGTTGTACGCCTTCTCCGGAAGCAGCGAAGGGGCGCGGGCCAACGTCGGCCTTTCCTACGGGACGCGCATCAACAAGGTCTGGAAGATTGTCATGCGCGCCGGCGTCTCATATTTTAACGATAACGAAATGAAGACCTACTTCGGCGTCAGCCAAAGAGAGGCGTCAAGCGACGCCAGTTCCGGCATGCGGCAATACAGCGCCAAAAAGGGCTTCGCGGATGTCGGCTTTGGCGCTGAAATCGCCTACGGATTCACCAAAAACTGGAGCGGGATCATCAAGTTGAAAGCCACCCAATTGCTGGGCGACGCCGCCGACAGCCCCCTCACCACAAAGGATTTCCAAGGATACGGCGGCGTCGGGTTTGCTTATACTTTCTAAGCTGTTTCAAATAAGCGAATATGTGTTGAAAACGCTCGTCTCACCATAAATGTTCCATAAATACCCCTTGTTTGCCAGAAAAAAAGATAATAATCTTGACAATCCCATAAATATCATATATATTCCTTTTGCTACGCCCATCGCTAAAGGGAATAGTGAGGCATAAGGGCGCCTCCAATTATTGTCATTCCCGCGAAGGCGGGAATGACGAAGAGAAGCGCGAATGACGAAGAGGAGCGGAAATGACGAAGAGGGGCGGGAATGACGGTTTCGGGATAAATAGAGGCGCCCATAAGACGCTAGAAGCGAAAAGGATATTAATGTTTGCAAAAGACCATGGATGCTTACATTTTACCCAGGATTGATAAATGTTATGTGTGATATCAAAGACTTAATGTGGTTCCGTCTTGATTCTAACAGGGGGGTGAACGGCATTTATCGCCATCAAAATGAATACGGCTCCAGCGTCAAGGCGGGGTCGGGAAAAAAATTCAATCCGTCCCTTGACCTTCCAGTCTCTGGAACCTACATACAAGATTACAGTATACTGGAAGGTTGTGAATTATGAATAGTGTTTCCCTGCCCATCCAAGGCATGACCTGCGCCACCTGCGCCGGACGCATTGAAAAGGTTTTGGGCAAGCTCGACGGTGTAACCTCGGCCAACGTCAACTTGGCTGGAGAGTTCGCCGACGTCGCCTTCGATAAGACGGTTGTCTCGGTTTCCGGCATTGCCGAAGCCATTGCCCGCGCCGGGTTCTCGGTTCCCGACAAGACCATCGACCTGTCCATCTCGGGCATGACCTGCGCCACATGTTCAGGAAGGGTGGAGAAGGTTCTGGGCAAGGCCCCGGGGGTGATTTCCGCCAAGGTCAATCTGGCCAGCGAGCAGGCGCGCGTCACCGTCGGGGCGGGGACTGGAGCCGCCGATATCATCGCCGTGGTGGAGAAGGCGGGATTCGGCGCCAAAATCCTCGAAGGCCAAGACGCCGGCGCCGAAGAGGAACAGGAGCTGGCCCGCCAAAGCCGTCACGACCTCATTGTTTTCACCGTTGCCTCCCTTCTTACGCTTCCCCTTGTGGTGCAAATGGTTTTGGAGACGATGGACGTTATCTGGGAGATTTCGCCGCTGGTTCAGTTGGCCCTGGCGACGCCGGTTCAATTCTGGGCCGGGGCGCGGTTCTACCGTTCCGCCTGGGGAGCTCTGAAGGCTTTTTCCGGCAATATGGACCTGCTGGTGGCGCTGGGAACGTCGGCGGCTTATGGCTTGAGCCTGTTCAACACTCTGGCCGGCTCCGGCGACCTCTATTACGAAGCCGGCGCCGCGGTCATTTCCTTAATCCTGCTGGGCAAGTGGATGGAAAGCCGGGCCAAGCGCGGCACCACCGCCGCCATCCGCGCCTTGATGAAACTGCGCCCCGAGACGGCGCGGGTGCTGCGCGGCGGTAAGGAAGTGGAAATCCCGGTCTCCCAAGTAGAGAGGGACGACGTGGTCGTGATCCGGCCGGGAGAGCGCGTACCCGTCGACGGCGAGATCATTGAGGGCGAGAGCCACATGGACGAATCACTGATCACCGGCGAAAGCCTTCCTGTTTCAAAAGAGGTGGGGGACATGGTGACCGGCGGCGCCATCAACGCCGAAGGCTTGTTGCGGGTGCGCGCCACCACCGTCGGCGCCGAGTCCGTTTTGTCGCGCATTATCGCCCTGGTGCAAGGGGCGCAGGGCTCCAAGGCGCCGGTGCAGCGGCTGGTGGATCATATCTCCGCTATCTTCGTGCCCGTCGTCATCACTATTTCCCTCATCACCTTCACCTCTTGGTGGCTAATAACCGGCGATATCCCCGGAGCCATCATCAACGCCGTCGCCGTCCTGGTGATCGCTTGCCCTTGCGCGCTCGGCTTGGCGACGCCGACGGCGATCATGGTCGGAACCGGCGCCGCCGCGCGCAAGGGAATCCTTATCAAGGACGCCCAAGCCCTGGAAACGGCCCATCGCATCAATACGGTAATTTTCGATAAAACCGGCACCCTGACCGAAGGCCGCCCCAAGGTCGTCGAAACGATTGCGGCCGATGGCGATGTTCCCGCCATGATCGCACTGGCCGCTTCGGCCCAGCAGGGGTCGGAACATCCTTTGGCCCGTTCCGTCCTTGGTTACGCGGAAGAAACCGGCGTTCAACTCGATAAGGTCGAGGATTTCCAAAGCATGATAGGCCGTGGACTGGTGGCGACCGTATCGGGCCACCAATTGGCCATCGGCAACCGCCGCCTGATGGGTGAAAAAGACCAGGACACGGCCGTCTTCGAAGACCGGGCGACCGCCTTTGAGGAAAAAGGCCTTACCGTCATGTGGGTCGCCGAAATCGGCAAGGGAATCCTTGGCCTGATCGCCGTTGGCGACACCGTAAAGCCCCATGCGGCGATCGCGTTGGCCGGTTTGAAGAAAAGCGGCATCGAGACCATCATGCTAACCGGAGACAACGCCAGAAGCGCTCGCGCCGTCGCCGAAACGGTGGGGGTGGACAAGGTGATTGCCGACGTCGTGCCCGCGGAAAAGGCGGGCGAGGTAACGCGGCTTAAAAATGAAGGCCGGGTCGTGGGCATGGTCGGGGATGGAATCAATGACGCCCCGGCCTTGGCCGAAGCCGATATCGGCTTCGCCATGGGAACCGGCACCGATGTCGCCATGCACACGGCGGGTATAACCCTGATGCGCGGGGAACCGACCCTTGTGGCCGACGCCATCGGCGTTTCACGGGCCACCTATTCGAAGATTTGGCAAAACCTGTTTTGGGCCTTTATTTACAACCTGATCGCCCTTCCTTTGGCGGCAATGGGCTTTCTCAGTCCCGTTATCGCCGGGGCGGCCATGGCCATGAGCAGCGTTTCCGTCGTTAGCAACTCGTTGCTGTTGAAACGCTGGCAGGGACAAGAAGACGACCTAAAAAAAGGAGAAAAAGTATGAATATCGGAGCGGCAGCCAAGGTTTCGGGCATATCGGCCAAGACCATACGTTACTACGAGAGCATCGGGCTGATCCCCCCCGCATTGCGGGCCGAGAACGGCTACCGGCATTACGGCGAAAAGGAAGTGGATACGCTCCGCTTTATCCAACGGGCCCGTCGTCTCGGATTTTCGGTCAAGGATGTGAGCAACCTGCTCGATCTCTGGGACGATGAAAACAGGCTCAGCGCCGACGTCAAGGCCTTGGCGACCCGTCATATCGAAGAAGTCGAAAAACGCATCAAGGAATTGCAAACGATCCGCGACACCTTGGTCGACCTGACCGAACGATGCCAGGGCGATGCCAGCCCCAATTGCCCTATCATTGACGATTTGGTCGAGGGAACGGAACAAAAAGGCCTCTAGGACCATGCTCGCTTTCGCGCCGCCATTGACGCTTCGCCATAGCTGGGATAGGGCTCTCGGTGATGATTGCGTGTGGGCGGATAGTGGATTGAAAACAGGCCGGATCAAGGACGTGTTGCGCGGAAAGCCGAACCCGGCCCGCCAGGCCTTGCTTGCGGGGGCGGCGGTCCTTGCCCTTGGTGTGGGGTATGCGTCGGGGGTCTTTTTAAGGGACGGGGACGAGGGGCCTGGGAAGGCCGGTAAAGTCCCCATTAAGGCCCGCGCCAAAACCCCGGAACCCCGGAAATCCAAGCCTTGGTACAGCAAGCAAGGACCGGCGTCCGCCATGATTTCCACCCCTGATGCGCCATTTTTTTCCGGGCCCGCCAAAAAAGCCCAAGAGAAACCTTCTTTGGCTTATGAAGAGTCCCTTCCCAAAGAAGTTTATCAGGCGGACAAGACCCCCGATCCCGTCATGCCGCCAAGCGACAAGCCGGTTGCCAAGGCGAAAGAAACGCCTGTCCCGGCCTGGATCAAGAATTCCATCCCCGCGCCCCTCGCCGATGGGCGGCCCCTGATCGCGCTGGTTATCGACGATATGGGCATGGATAGAAAACGAACCGCCCGGGCCGCGGCCCTAAAGGGCCCCCTGACGCTTTCCTATTTGACCTATGCCGAGGACCTTCTCAAGCAAACGGAAAAAGCGAAAGCGAACGGCCATGAGTTAATGTTGCACATGTCCATGGAGCCTGGCAGCGATGCCGTGGATCCCGGTCCCAATGTCCTTCTTTTAGACCTGCCTCTGAAGGAACTGAAGCGTCGCTTGAACTGGGGGCTGGATCGTGTCAATACCTACGTCGGCGTCAACAATCACATGGGGAGTAAATTTACCGAAAACGAGCGGGCAATGAGCGTTGTTTTAAAGGAAATAAAGAAAAGGGGATTGCTTTTCCTCGATTCCCGGACCTCGGCGCGCACGGTCGGAGCCAAATTGGCGAGACGCTTAGGCGTGCCCTTCGCCGAGAGGAACATTTTCATTGATAACGACGTCAATGAAAAGGCCATCATGGCCCGGTTGGCCGAGACGGAACGCCTCGCCAAACGCACCGGCTTCGCCATCGCCATCGGACATCCCCGTGAAGCGACCCTCAACGCCTTGAGTCAATGGCTTGGTGATATCGAGGCGCGTGGTTTTATTCTTGTCCCTATTTCGGCCTTGATAAAACGGCGCGTGAAGGATGCTGGAAAAAACAACCGGGCCCCCGTAAAAAGTCTACTAGTAGATCAATAATTCATAAATTGAGTATAAGGAGAAGAAAATGACGACAACATATCGAGTCCTCGGCATGACCTGTGGCGGCTGCGCCAAATCCGTGACCAACGCGATCAAGGAGGTTTCCGGCGATGGGGACGTCGAAGTGAACCTGGAAGCCAAAACCGTTTCCGTAGCGGGAACGGCCGATCCCTCGGCAGTGGAAAAAGCGGT
>CAJXGZ010000096.1 GCA_913053795.1 uncultured Rhodospirillales bacterium
CTTCCAGGCGGTTGCCCGGCGAAGCGGCTTAACGATTTGCGCGTTCCGCCGGGCAACCGCCTGGAAGCCCTGAAAGGTGATCGGGCGGGGCAGCACAGCATCCGCATCAGCGGCCAATGGCGGCTCTGCTTTGTGTGGCGCGGCGGCGAGGCGTTAAGCGTCAAGATTGTCGACTACCACTGAAAGGCTCCGCCATGGCCATCAAGCGAGAAGATGTTGACGCCGGCCGGGTCAAATTCGGGGATATCGTTACCGGCAAGCGGATCGCGCCCGTCCACCCGGGCGAGATACTGCGAGAGGAATTCCTGGAGCCGATGGGAATCAGCGTCTACGCCCTGGCCAAGAAGGTCAAGGTTCCCCGTTCGCGGATCAACGACATCGTTCTCGGACGACGGGCGATCACCGTCGACACGGCCCTGAGGCTGGCGCGATATTTCGGCTCCACCGCGGAATTTTGGATCAACCTGCAGGCCGGTTACGATCTTCAGGTGGCGAAAGAGACCACCCAAAGCCGGATCGAGACGGAGGTCGCCCCTCGCGCCGCATAACCCCCACGGGCCTTTGCCGCCAAGGCTACAAGGCGCTAAGCTTTTGAAAGTAAATGGTAGGCGCGCCTGGGATCGAACCAGGGACCATCCGCTTAAAAGGCGGATGCTCTACCGCTGAGCTACGCGCCCCCATGGGTGAAGGTGGGTTAGGGCTCGGAAAATAGGGGGCGTTCGCGGGCGGGTCAATCCTTGTTGATGGCCTTGTTGACGGAAAAGCGCTTCACAAGCTTTTCGGCGACCTTGGGCGAGACGAAATGGCTGACATCGCCGCCAAGGGCGCCGATCTCCTTTACGAACCGCGATGAAATAAAGTGATTGCGGTCCGAAGCCATGAGGAACGCCGTTTCCACCTTGGGATTGAGGCGGGCGTTCATGCCCGCCATCTGGAATTCATACTCAAAGTCGGAAACCGCCCTCAATCCCCGAATGACCACCCCGGCGCCGACTTCCTTGGCGAAATCCATGAGCAGGCCTTCAAAAGCCGTGACCTCGATTATATGATTCAGGGACAAGCCGGCGACGTCGCCTTCGACCATGGCCAGGCGCTCCTCCAATGTGAAAACCGGATTCTTGCCGACGTTAAGGGCGACGGCGACGATCAGCTTGTCGAAGATCTTGGCGGCGCGGGAAATGATATCCATATGACCGTTGGTCACCGGATCGAAAGAACCGGGATAAACGCCGATTCGTTGCGGGCTCATTGGCCGCCTCCTTCTTCTTCAGAGTCACCTTCTTCTTCAGGGTCAACATCTTCAGCGTCTTTGCCCTCGTCTTCTCCGTTATCCACGTCCCTGAGGCGGGTCACCGACACCACGCGCTCGCCCTGGGCCGTCTTGAACAGCGAAACGCCGCGGGTGGAGCGTCCCATGAAACTGATGTGCTCCACCTTCATGCGGATCAGCTGGCCGCCGTCCGAGACCATGACCAACTGGTCGGCGTCAACCACCGTGAAGGAGGCGACCACATGGGACTCATCGCCGTCGCGCGTCAGGTTCATGGCGATCAGGCCTTGGCCGCCGCGGCCCGAGGTCCTGTATTCGTAAGCCGATGAACGCTTGCCCAGACCATCGGCGCTCACCGTCAGGATGAACTCCTCGTTTTCGGCCATGGCGACGAATTGCGGCTCTTCCAGGCGGGCGGCGAGCGCTTCGTCCTTTTTCCTCTCATCGGGCTTGTCCGTATAACCGCTTCCCGCCAACCGGCGCTTGGCGCCGACGGCTTGCAGGTATTCGTCACGCTCGGACACCTCGGCCTTCACATGCTTGAGGGCCGACATGCCGATGACTTCATCGCCCTCGGCCAGCCTGACGCCGCGCACGCCGGTGGAGGCGCGGCTGGTGAAGACGCGGGCGGCCTCGACCGGAAAGCGGATACTTTTTCCGTTACGGGTGGAGAGCAGGATGTCATCGTCCCCGGTGCAGGTGCGCACGCGCACCAGCCGGTCCCCTTCGTCCAGCTTCATGGCGATCTTGCCGTTGACCATGACGTTGGTGAAATCGCTGAGGCGGTTGCGCCGGACGTTGCCCGACGCGGTGGCGAACATGACCGAAAGATCGCCCCAGCTTTCCTCGTCCTCCGGCAAGGGCATCAGGGTGGTGATGCTTTCGCCTTCCTTGAGGGGCAGCAGGTTGACCATGGCCTTGCCCCGCGAGGTGGGAGAGCCCAGCGGCAGTTTGTAGACCTTCAGCTTGTAGACGATGCCGGTGGAGGAGAAGAACAGCACCGGCGTGTGGGTGTTGACGACGAAAACCTGGCTGACGAAATCGGCCTCGCGGGTGCTCATCCCCGACCGCCCCTTGCCGCCGCGCCGCTGCGCCCGGTAGGTGGAAAGCGGCACCCGCTTGATATAGCCGGTGTTGCTGACGGTAACCACCATGTCCTCGCGCTGGATCAGGTCCTCGATGTCGTGTTCGAACTCGGCATCTTCCAAAACGGTGCGGCGCGGGGTGGCGAATTGCTCCTTCATTTCCAGGAGATCCGCCCGCAATATCTCCATCAGCCGCCGGCGCGAGCCGAGGACTTCCAGATGCTCCTTGATCTGCCGGGCCAGCTCGTTCAAATCCTCGCCGATCTTGTCGCGTTCAAGGCCGGTCAGACGGTGCAGGCGCAACTCCAGTATTGCCTTGGCCTGGGCTTCGGAAAGCCGGTAATTCCCGTCCACCACGCCGCGTCCGGGATCGTCCAGCAAGGCGATAAGAGGGGCGGTATCGACGGCCGGCCAGGGGCGCTCCATCAATTGGGCGCGGGCCGTCGCCGGATCCTTGGCCGCCCGGATAAGCTTGATGACCTCGTCGATATTGGCGACAGCCACGGCGAGGCCGGCCAGCACATGAGCCTTGTCCCGAGCCTTTCCCAAGGCGAAAATGGTGCGCCGGCGAATCACCTCTTCGCGGAATTTGAGGAAAGCCACGAGGATTTCCTTGAGGTTCATCATCTTTGGATTGCCGCCGTCCAGAGCCAGCATGTTGACGCCGAAACTGGTCTGAAGCGGCGTGTAACGGAAAAGCTGGGCCAGCACCACTTCGGGGACGGCGTCGCGCTTGAGCTCCACCACCACGCGCACGCCGTCGCGGTCGGATTCGTCGCGCAAGGCGGAAATGCCCTCGATTTTTTTGTTGCGAACGCAATCGGCCATGATTTCAACCATGCGCGCCTTGTTCACCTGATAGGGCACCTCGGAAATGACGATGGCGTTGCGGTCCTTGCGGATTTCCTGGATTTCGGTGCGCCCGCGCATGATCACCGAGCCCCTGCCGGTGGTGAAGGCCGAATGGACCCCCTGTTTTCCCATAATCAAGCCGCCGGTTGGAAAATCTGGGCCTTGGATGTGGCTTTCCATCAACTCGACGATGGAGGTCTCGGGATTCTCGATCAGGGCGCAGCAGCAGTCGATGACTTCGCCCAGGTTATGGGGCGGAATGTTGGTCGCCATGCCGACGGCGATGCCCCCCGCCCCGTTGACCAAAAGGTTGGGAAAGCGCGCCGGAAGAACGGTCGGCTCGCGCACCGTGTCGTCATAGTTGGACTTGAAGTCGACGGTGCCCTTGTCAATGTCGTCGATCAGGGCGTGGGCCGTCTTGGCCATGCGGGCCTCGGTGTAACGCATGGCCGCCGCCCGGTCGCCGTCCATGGAGCCGAAATTGCCCTGGCCGTTGATCAGCGGCAGGCGCATTGAGAAATCCTGCGCCATGCGCACCATGGCGTCGTAAATGGCGGTGTCGCCGTGGGGGTGGTATTTACCCATGACGTCGCCGACGATGCGCGCCGACTTGCGGAACGGCTTGTTGTAAACGTAGCCGCTTTCGTTCATGGCGTAGATGATTCGCCGATGCACCGGCTTCAAACCGTCGCGGACGTCGGGCAAGGCCCTGCTGACGATCACGCTCATCGCGTAATCCAGGTAGGAGGACTGCATTTCCTCCTCGATGGTGATCGTCTCGACGCCCCTTTCAGGCGGCGCGCCTGGCGGCGTGGCAGGCGGTGTGGTTGGAGGCTGCGTCAAAATAAATAACCCAATAAAATCAAAAACATAACAAGAATCTAGCCGATGAGGAACGAAAGTCCGGCCGGACCCGTCCCAGGCGGACGAAGGCGCATGCGAAATCTAGCATTTCACTTATAAGCAAACAACTGTTTGCTTGACCAAAATGGATTGGCCGCCAGCAAAATATTCCGCTATGGCGAGGCCCCTCGAAAGGTTGGCGAAGGGTGACTGAAACGGCGATAAAATCAACCCGCCAACAGGCCCCCATCCGGGTCATGGCGATCGCCGATTGGGGCGGCGATTGGGGGATTATCGGAGGCTTTGTCTCAAGCCTCTTGAGCGGTCAGGCGTAAAACCGGCTTAGAACGGAATTTCGTCGTCCAAATCGGCGCCCGGCCCGCCACTGGGACCGGAGCCACTGGGACCGGAGCCGCCAGGGCTGGAGTCGCCAGGACTGGAGTCGGAAGAGCCGCCGCCGGTGGGGGCGCTATCGGGGGGCGCCAGGGGTCCGGGATCGCCGCCGCTTCCCTTGGCGTCAAGCATGATCATCTCGCCGCGGTAGCGATTCAGGATCACTTCCGTCGAGTATTTCTCGACGCCGTCGTTTCCGGTCCATTTGCGGGTCTGCAAGGCGCCTTCGATGTAAATCTTCGAGCCCTTGCGCACGTAACGCTCAATGATGCCGGCAAGGTGCTCGTTGAAAACCACGATACGGTGCCATTCGGTCTTTTCCCGTCGCTCGCCGGTGTTCTTGTCCTTCCAGGTGTCCGAGGTGGCCATGGTGAAATTGACGATCTTCACCCCGTCCTGAGAGAACTTGACCTCGGGATCGCGCCCCAGGTTGCCGACGAGAATGACTTTGTTAACGCTGCCTGCCATGGCCCACTCCTAAGAAAAAAGTTTCGACGCGGACTTTACACGTAGCGGCGGACCCGCCGCTACCCCGCCGCCCTGGGGAAACCGGGGATAAGTACGGTCTCGCGCAAGTCCCCTGTGGCGGCGTATTACCCCAATAGCACCGGCTCCGCGCAATGTCAAGAACAATTCATGAACATTATTGAAAATTAGCCCCCTTTACAGCATCCGCCGCGCCATATATTTCTGGGGGTTTGGTCACGCCCTTCAAAACAAAGAGTAAAGATGAAAAACATCACCGTCACCGGCGCCCGGGAGCATAATCTCCGCAACATAAACGTGGAGATTCCGCGCGATTCCCTGACCGTGATCACCGGGCTTTCCGGATCGGGCAAGTCTTCGCTGGCCTTTGACACCATCTACGCCGAGGGCCAGCGCCGTTACGTCGAGTCCCTGTCCACCTACGCCCGCCAGTTCCTGGAGCTGATGAACAAGCCCGACGTCGACTCCATCGAAGGCCTGTCCCCGGCCATTTCCATCGAGCAGAAGACGACCTCGCGCAATCCGCGCTCGACGGTGGCGACGGTGACCGAGATCTACGACTACATGCGGCTTTTGTTCGCCCGCGCCGGCGTTCCCCATTCGCCCGAAACCGGCCTGCCCATCGAAAGCCAAACCGTGTCCCAGATGGTGGACCGCGTCATGGAGATGGACGAGGGTGCGCGGCTCTATCTGCTGGCCCCCATCGCGCGGGGCCGCAAGGGCGAGTTCAAGAAGGAGATTAAGGACCTGTCCAAGCGCGGCTTCCAGCGGGTCAAGGTCGACGGCCAACTGTACGACATCGAGGACGCCCCGGACCTCGACAAGAAGCGCAAGCACGACATCGAGGCGGTGGTCGACCGCCTGGTCTTGCGCGACGGCCTGGAAAGCCGGCTCGCCGACAGCTTCGAGACGGCCCTAAATTTAAGCGGCGGCCTGGCCTTCATCGAAGACGCCGAAAACGGTATGCGCACCGTCTTTTCCGCCAAGTTCGCCTGTCCCGTATCCGGCTTCACCATTGACGAGATCGAGCCCCGTCTGTTCTCCTTCAACAGTCCTTTCGGCGCCTGTCCGGCTTGCGACGGCCTCGGGACGGAGATGTATTTCGATGCGGAACTGACGGTCCCCGACGCCCGCCTGTCCCTCAGGCAAGGGGCGGTGGCGCCGTGGGCCAACTCAACCTCCCAGTACTACGCCCAAACCCTGGAAAGCCTGGCCGCCCATTTCAAGTTCGACCTGTCGGCTCCGTTCACGAGTCTGCCGGAAGCCGTCAAAAACATGATCCTTTACGGCTCCGGCGACGAAGACGTCACCATGCATTACAACGACGGACGCGGTACCTACAATGTGGAAAAACCCTTCGAGGGCGTGATCCCCAATATGGAGCGCCGCTGGCGAGAAACCGACTCGTCTTGGGTGCGCGACGAGCTGAGTAAATTCCAGACCGTCTCCACCTGCGGCGCCTGTAGCGGCAAACGGCTGAAGCCGGAGGCGCTGTCGGTCAAGATCGCGGCGTTGGACATCAGCCAAGTGGCGGAAATGTCCATCGACCGCGGCGCCCAGTGGTTCAAGGGACTGGACAAGAAGCTGACCGAAAAACAGAGCCAGATCGCTGCTATGATCCTGCGCGAGATCAACGAGAGAATGGGCTTCCTGGTCAACGTCGGCCTGGAGTACCTGACCCTGTCCAGGGCCTCGGCCACCTTGTCGGGCGGCGAGAACCAGCGCATCCGCCTTGCCTCCCAGATCGGCTCGGGGCTGACCGGGGTGCTCTACGTGCTGGACGAGCCCTCCATCGGCCTGCACCAGCGCGACAACCAGCGCCTGCTGGACACCCTCAAGCGGCTGCGCGACATCGGCAACACCGTCATCGTCGTCGAGCACGACGCCGACGCCATCGCCAGCGCCGACCATCTGGTGGACATGGGGCCGGGGGCGGGCGTCCACGGCGGCCAAGTGGTGGCGGAGGGAACGCCCAAGCAGGTCATGGCCTCGCCCGACAGCATCACCGGCAAATACATGACCGGGAAACTCAAGATTCCGGTTCCCAAAAAGCGCCGCGTCATGCGCGAGGGGCGCAAACTGACGGTGCGCGGGGCGCGCGCCAACAATCTGGCCGGAATCACCGTCGATTTCCCCCTCTCCGCCTTCACCTGCATCACCGGCGTTTCCGGCGGCGGCAAGTCGACCCTGGTCGTCGAGACCCTGTACAAGGCGGTGGCCCGGCGCCTGCACGCGGCCCGCCTGCATCCCGGCGACCATGACGGCGTCGACGGCCTGGAGCTGATCGACAAGGTGGTGGACATCGACCAGTCGCCCATCGGCCGCACGCCGCGCTCCAACCCGGCCACCTACACCGGGGCCTTTACGCCGATCCGCGACTGGTTCTCGGTCCTGCCCGAGGCCAAGGCCAGAGGCTACAAGCCGGGACGTTTCTCCTTCAATGTCAAGGGCGGGCGCTGCGAGGCCTGCCAGGGCGGCGGACTTATTAAAATCGAGATGCACTTCCTGCCCGACGTCTACGTCCAGTGCGACGTCTGCAAGGGCAAGCGCTACAACCGCGAGACCCTGGAAATCAAGTTCCGCAACAAATCCATCGCCGACGTGCTGGACATGACGGTCGAGGAAGCCGCCGTCTTCTTCAAGGCGGTGCCGGCGATCCGCGACAAGATGCTGACCCTTGAGCGCGTCGGATTGGGCTACGTCCACCTGGGCCAACAGGCGACCACCCTGTCGGGCGGCGAGGCGCAACGGGTGAAACTGTCCAAGGAGCTGTCCAAGCGGGCCACCGGCAAGACGCTGTACATCCTGGATGAGCCGACCACCGGCTTGCACTTCGCCGACGTCGAAAAGCTGCTGGAGGTTCTCCACGCCCTGGTCGAGCAGGGCAACACGGTGATCGTCATCGAGCACAACCTGGAAGTCATCAAGACCGCCGACTGGATCATAGATTTAGGCCCCGAAGGCGGCGACGGCGGCGGCCGCGTGGTGGCCGAAGGAACCCCGGAAGACGTGGTCAAGGTGAAGAAGAGCTATACCGGGAAGTACCTGAAGGCGTGCTTGAAGAGGTGAGGGGGGGCGTTGTTCCGACTTTATTTGGCCACATTAAAGGGGTCAGGCCCCTTTAACGGCTTTAAAGGGGCCTGACCCCTTTAATGACTTTATTTGCCTAAACCCCTTAGTGATTTTTCTCAATTGAGCGGTGGGCGGCTTCGGCCAGGAAGGCTGAACGGCTCAGCCCTTGCGCCGAGGCGGCTTCGTCGATTTCGGAAAGCAGGTTTTCGTCCATGGAGATGTTGAGCCGCACCGTTCGCCCGCGCGGCGGATGCAGGGGGATCAACGCGATGGCCGCGTCCTCCAGGTCTTCGGCGTATTCGGGGTCCGTTTCGATTTCCTCGAAGGTTCCCGGTTGGGGAATTTCCTCACCGTCC
>CAJXGZ010000097.1 GCA_913053795.1 uncultured Rhodospirillales bacterium
GCGTTACGGCTATGTGGATATGGACAAGGTGCTGGCGGCGCTCGCCTCGAAGCCTTCATCGAGCCATGTGGTGATGACCGGGCGCGGCGCGCCGCAGCCGCTGATCGAGGCCGCCCAACTGGTGACCGAAATGAAAGTGGTCAAGCACCCGTTCCGCTCTGGAATAAAAGCGCAGCCGGGGGTGGAATTCTGATATAGTCGTCCTGAATTTGTTTTTGGCTGCGCACATTTGGATAGATAGAGGGTCACATGAAAAAGCTCATCCAAGTTTTCTTAGGTTTGGTCTTCGCCGCCGGGTTGGCGTCTTGCGCCGACATCAAGAGCGACCCCAAGACCCTGCCCCAGGACCTGGTGAAGCGGGCCACGGAAACCGTCAAGCGCTTCAAGGTGCTGCCGGAGTTGAGGTCGTTCGCCAAGGTCACCAATGAGGCCCGCGCCGTCGTCGTGCTGCCCAGCGTCATCAAGGCCGGGTTCTTCGGCGCCGCCGAGGCCGGACACGGGCTTCTGCTGGTCAAGGGCGATGACGGAACCTGGAGCTATCCCGCCTTTTACACCCTGATGGCGGGCAGCTTCGGCTTTCAAATCGGCATCCAGGACGTCGAGATCATCCTGGTTATCCGTAGCGAAAAGGCGCTTGACGCCGTTATTGATTACCAGGCCGCGCTGGGCGCCGACGCCGGCATCACTATCGGCATTTTCGGCTCCGGGGTGAAGGCGTCCACCACCGCCAACCTGGACGCCGACATTGTCGCCTTCGCCCACTCCAAGCTGGGGCTCTTCGGCGGCATTTCCCTTGAGGGGTCGGTGTTGTCCAGGCGCAGGGACTTCAACGAGGCCTACTACGCCCCCGGCGCCACGTCCCGGGCCATCGTCCTCAAACGCCAGCACAAAAACGCAGGCGCGGATATATTGAGGGCGGCGCTTGCCAGTAAGTAACCCCCGCGCCCTGATGCTCCAGGGCGTTGGTTCGGACGTGGGGAAGTCGCTGCTGACGGCCGGCTTGTGCCGCGCCTATGCTCGCCGGGGGTTGGCCGTGCGCCCCTTCAAGCCGCAAAACATGTCCAACAACGCCGCCGTTACAGCGGATGGCGGCGAGATCGGCCGCGCCCAGGCCCTGCAGGCCCGCGCCTCGGGCGTCGCGCCCTCCGTTCATATGAACCCGGTGCTGCTCAAGCCCACCTCCGAGGTCGGCGCCCAGGTGGTGGTTCGGGGCGCCGTCGAGTCCAACGCCGACGCGCGCGCCTACCACGCCCTTAAACCTAAGCTCCTGCCCCGGGTGCTGGAGAGCTTCGAGTTGCTAAAAAAAGAAGCCGACCTTGTTCTTGTGGAAGGGGCCGGCAGTTCGTCGGAAGTCAACCTCAGGCGGTTCGACATCGCCAACATGGGCTTCGCCGAGGCCAGCCAAACGCCGGTGGTTCTGATCGGCGACATCGCGCGTGGCGGCGTGATCGCCAGCATCGTCGGCACCCATGCCCTGTTGTCGGAAGCCGACAGGGCGATGATAAGGGGTTCCATCGTCGGCGCCCACGCCCTGATGAGCCAGCCTGAGCGCACCCTGACGCGGGGCTACGTCATCAACAAGTTCAGGGGCGATCCGGCCCTGTTCGCCGAGGCCGAAAAAATCATGACCGCGCGCACCGGCTTCCCATCCTTTGGATTGGTCCCTTTTTTCGCCCCGGCCCGCCTGCTGCCCAAGGAAGACGCCATGTCGTTGGACAAGGAGCCGCGGGCGCTGGACAAGGAGCCGCGGGCGCTGGACAAGGAGACGCGGTCCGCAAGCGGCGGCGCCATCAAGATCGCCGTTCCCCGGCTTTCGCGCATCGCCAACTTCGATGACCTGGACCCCTTGGAGGCCGAGGACGACGTCGAGCTTCAATGGGTGGAGGCCGGCGACCCCCTGCCCGGCGACGCTCATGTGGTGCTGATTCCGGGCGCCAAGGCGACCTTGCCGGACATGCGCTTCCTTTGCGCCCATGGGTGGGACGTCGACATTCACGCCCATGCCCGGCGCGGCGGCGTGGTGGTCGGCTTATGCGGCGGCTACCAGTTGCTGGGGCGCAAAATCAGCGATCCCGACGGCGCCGAAGGCCCGCCCGGTTCGGTCCCGGGCTTGGGCCTGCTCGACGTCGAGACGGTCATCGGCGGCGGCAAGACGCTTGAGAGCGCGCAAGGCGCCGATACGGTCTTCGGCGAGACGGTCAAGGGCTACGAGATTCACCAGGGCCTCACCGAGGGCCCGGACCGGACGCGTCCCTGGTTCACTCTTGACGACGGACGCAGCGAGGGCGCCATGTCCAAAAACGGCCTGATCATGGGCGGCTACCTGCACGGCGTGTTCGCCGCCGACGGCTTCCGCCACGCCTTCCTTAACGCCATCCGCGGGGGCCGCCTGCAAGGCGCCGCTTATGAGGCGCGCATCGAGGAAACCCTCGACGCCCTGGCCGATCATCTGGAAAAACATCTGGACCTTGACCGCTTGCTCGAGGCGGCGGCTTAAAACAAAGGAAACAAAGGGGTCAGGCCCCTTTAATTCGAAAACAAAGGGGCCTGACCCCTTTAATTCGTTGCTCCTCAAACGGAATTCGTCTTTTCCGCCAGCCACATTTTTATCAGCGACTGATACGGCACGTCTTGTTTGTTGGCGGCTATTTTTATCCGTTCCAGCAGGCTGATGGGGAGGCGTAGCGAGATGGATTTTGTTGTTGGTTTTAGGTTGGGCAGTTGGGCGCGTTCGGCTTTTTTCCAGTCGATGTAATCGCTGGAATCATGGGATTGCCAAAACGCGCGTTCTTCGGCTTCGGTTTTAAAGCTCGGCGGTGTTTTAAGTTTCTTGGTCATAACGAAGGCGCTCCTTGCGATGCATGTCTCGGGCGGAAATCACGCGTATCCTGGGTTCCTCACGGCGCAGCGTGAACGTGATGTGTAGCAATCGCCCGCCAAGGGTTTGTCCCAGAGCGTGGAATCGTTTTTCCGAATAGCCGCGCCTGATGTCTTCAACGAGCAACAACGGCGCATTTAAAAACGCTTGTTCAGCTTCGGCTTGGGAAACGCCGTGCTTATGGGCGCTTTTGCGGCCATTGCCATCGTCCCATTCAAAGCCAACGGCACGCTCTAAATCAATCATGATATGTATATTACAGCAATATACATCACTTGCCAAGAAAGTATGGGTTCCCAAGGGCCAAGCCCTTGGCTGGGGTTGTTAAGGGGCGGCGTCCCTTAAAAGGCGTCAGCCTTACCCTCGAATCCCGCCGCCGTTTCCAGGGCTTGGGCGGCGCTGAGCAGGGTTTCCTCGTCGAAGGCCTTGGCGATCAGTTGCAGGCCCAGCGGCAGGCCGTCCCCGTTCAGTCCCGCCGGGACCGAGATTCCAGGGAGTCCGGCCATGGAGGCGGGAACCGTGAACACGTCGTTGAGGTACATGGCGATGGGATCGTCCATTTTTTCGCCGATGGCGAAGGCGGCGGACGGCGCCGTCGGGGTCAGCAGAACGTCGACGCTTTCAAAGGCCCTCTCGAAATCCCGGGCGATCAGGGTGCGCGTTTTTTGCGCCTTGGCGTAGTAGGCGTCGTAAAAACCGGCGCTCAGCACATAGGCGCCGATGAGCACCCGGCGGCGCACCTCCTTGCCGAAGCCCTGCCCTCGCGTGTTCATGTACATGTCGTCCAGCGAGTCGCCTTCCACCCGCAGGCCGTAGCGCACGCCGTCGTAGCGGGCCAGATTAGCGGACGCTTCCGCCGGGGCGACGATGTAATAGGCGGGCAGGGCGTATTTGCTGTGGGGCAGGGAGACGCCGATGATCTCCGCCCCCGCTTGCTTCAGCCATTGGGCGCCCTTTTTCCAAAGGTCCTCGATCTCACCCGCCATGCCGTCGACGCGGTATTCCTTGGGGATTCCCACCCGCAAGCCCTTGACGCCGGCGCCGGGCGCCTTGCTGAAATCGGGAGCGTCCAACGGCGCCGACGTCGAGTCCTTGGGATCATGACCGGCCATGGCCTGAAGCATGATGGCGGCGTCCAGCACGGTGCGGGTTAGCGGTCCCGCCTGATCCAGGGACGAGGCGAAGGCCACCGTTCCCCAGCGCGAACAGCGCCCGTAAGTCGGCTTCAAACCGACGACGCCGCAAAAGCTGGCCGGCTGGCGGATCGAGCCGCCGGTGTCGGTTCCCGCCGCGCCCAGGCAAAGGCGCGCCGCCACCGCCGCCGCCGATCCTCCCGACGAGCCGCCCGGGGCAAGGTCCTTGCCGTCCTTTCCCTTCCACGGACTAAGGACCGGGCCGTAGTAGCTGGTCTCGTTGGACGAGCCCATGGCGAATTCGTCCATGTTGGTTTTGCCCAGCATCACCGCGCCAGCATCGCGCAGGTTGGCGCTGACCGTGGATTCGTAAGTGGGAACGAAGCCGTCCAAAATGTGCGAGGCGGCGGTGGTGAGCACGCCTTCGGTGCAGAACAGGTCCTTGACGGCCACCGGGATTCCGTCCATGGCCCCTAGCGCCTGACCCTTGGCGCGGCGGGTGTCGGAGGCCTTGGCCCGCTTAAGGGCCAGCTCCGGCGTTTCGGTGATGAAGGCGTTCAGTTGGCGCTGAGCATCCATGGCCTTGAGGCAGGCGGCGGTCAGTTCCTCGGACGTAAAGTCGCCCTTGGCCAGGCCCTCTCCCGCCTCGGCGATGGTGAGGTGGTTGAGCGCGCTTGTCATTCGATCACCTTGGGAACCGCGAAAAAACCGCCGTCGCGCTCCGGCGCGTTAGCCAGCACGCTTTCCCGGTCGCCGCCGTCGTTGACCACGTCCAGGCGCCGGGGCAGGGCGGCGCCGGCGGCGCCGGTCATGGGGTCGACGCCCTCGGTGTCCACTTCGCCCAGTTGCTCGACCCAGCCGAGGATGTTGGACAGCTCTTTGGCGAGATGGTCCAGCTCCTCCTCGGGCGTCTTGATGCGCGCCAGAAAGGCGATGTTTTTGACGGTTTCTTTGTCCAGGGACATGGAAATCCACGGGGTAATGAGCGGGTGGCGAAAACTAACACCGCCGCCACGCCGCCGCAAGAATCTCAGCGCTTGCCTTTCTGCGCCTGCGCCTGCGCCCGCGCCCTGGCCTTGGCGGCCTCTTGCGGCCAGCGTTTGTCCGAGGCCAGCACTTCCCATACGTTGAACTTCCAGGCGCCTGCGGCGATTTCGACGGCGGCTTTGAGGGCGTCCTTGACGCTCAAAGCCTTTTTTCCCTTGATTGAAGGTTCGCCGGCGAAGGGTTTTTGCGAAACGCCGTCAAAGGTCACAAAGCTCTTCTTTTTGTCGTACATGAACGTGACGGACAGGACTTCGTCAAAGCGGTCGCCGATGTCAAGCACATCGACGTTGATCTGATACACCTTGGAGCGGGTCATATCGAAGGGCGCCTCGGTGATGAACATGAAGGCGAAGAACTTAAATTTGACGGCGCCTTTTTTGCAGTTGTAAGCAATGTCGTAATCGAAGGTTCCCGCCGCTTCCTCCGGGGCCGTGTTCTTTTCGTCGAAGCTGATGACGTATTTGCATTTCCGTTTGCCGGGCGCCGAAAAACCGCCCTTGATGTCCTCATTCAAATATCCGTTCACCAAGGGCAGCAGGTATGGCGCGAAAACGTATCCGAGCTTTTTATCGCCCTGTTTGACGGCCAGCCAAGCGGCGTCCTCGGTTTTGCCTATGGCCTCGATGCGGGCGCCTTTTTTCAAACGCGTGATGCGGGCCGAGTCTGTGTCGGGGCTGGCGCGGACGGCCACGTCCTTGTTCGCCAAATAGATTCCGGCGCCAGGCGCGAGATTTACGGAAAAGTCGGCTTTAACGGCAATGATAAGCTCGGCGGCGCTAAACGTAATGAAGCCCAGGTCCTTGCCTGCTTTCTTCACAGCCAGCCATTTTCGACCGGTTTCATCGACGGCGGAGCCGATGGCGGTGATTTTTTCTCCTTTTATCAAGCCGCCGAGCCTTTTTCCCGTAATCGAGGGTTTGTCGCGGACGTTGACGTTGCTGGTCACCTCGTAGGGACTGGGGGCGGCGGTGATTTTAACGCCGGCGAAGGGGTTTGCCTGGACCTCAGATTTCGCTTTTGGTTTCGGCTTGACGGCGGGTTTCGCTTCCGCTTTCAGTTTGACGGCAGGTTTCGCTTTTAGTTTCACCGCCAACTCCGGCTTGGCTTCCGGTTTGGCCACCGTCTGGGCTTCCGCCCGGACTTCCACCTTGGACTCACGCTTCGCCGCGTTAAAGGAGATGAAGCCCAGGTACCTGCCTTTTTTTTGCACCGCCAGCCATTTCTTTCCATTCTTATCGACGGTGACGCTGACGCCGGTGACGATTTCGCCTTTTCTCAGGCCGCCGATTCTTCTTCCCTTTAGGGAGGGCTTGGAACGGACGTTGGCGTTGGCGAGCAGCTTGTAGGCGCCGGGGGCGAGGGTGATTTCAACGCCGGTGAAAGGGTTTTCTCCGGCGGCCGTCTTTTTTTTCTTGGCCAAGGCCGAGGGGCTGGACAGGGCCCCAGATAGGGTCAATGCGGCGAAGACAAGAAAAACGACGGCGCGCGCCGTCCATAGGCCGCGCTGGGGGCCGCGCTGGGGAAAAGACCGCGAAAAAAAAATCATGATCGCCGAAGCGCTCCGTAAAATCTCCATCCCTGCTCAGTGACGGGGCCTGCTCAGTGATGGGGCCTGCTCAGTGATGGGGAAAGACACTGTATTGTTCTAGCGAAGCGGCCGTAAGAGTCAACCCGGCCAATTTTCCCATATGGACTCGCATCCTTGGCGGGCGTTACCTTGCCGCCATGATAGTCGGGAGCGCCGGTGAATTGAAGGAGAGTCTCGGGGCGGGACGCCGTGTGCTGGGCCTCGATGTGGGCTCCAAGACGGTGGGTTTGGCCCTGTCCGACGCCGCGCATATTGTGGCCACCCCCTACAAGACCCTGGCCCGGGGAAAATTCGCCAAGTTGGCCGGGGAGCTCCGCCAAATCATAAACGAGATGGAGGTCGGCGGCCTGGTCATCGGACTGCCCCTCTACATGGACGGCTACGAGGGCCCCCGCTGCCGCGCCACGCGCGACTTCGCCGCCAACCTGGAGAAAGCCTTGGGCGAACAGGGCGAGGACGTCCCCATCCTCTTCCACGACGAGCGCCTGTCGACTGCGGCCGTCGAGCGCATGCTCATCGACGAGGCCGACATGACCCGCAAGCGCCGCGCCCAAGTCATCGACAAAGCCGCCGCCGCCTACATCCTCCAAGGCGCGCTGGACATCATGGCCAATAGGTGAGGGCCGGGCGGGATGACTCAAATCATCCTCTCCTTGGCGCCGGTCTTTTTTGTTGATCCTGGTTGGCTATGGATTGCGAAAGGGGAAGCTCGTGTCCATGGCTTTTTGGGAGCCGGCGGAGAAGATGACCTATTACGTCTTCTTTCCGGCGTTGCTGGTGGGCAATACGGCCAGCGCCGGGCTCGGCGGCCTTCAGGCCCAGCCCATGGCCCTGGCGCTGGTGGCGGGCGCGGTTCTGTGCAAGGTCTTCGGCGTTGACGGCCTCACCGCCACCGTCGTCGTTATGTACGCGACGTCTCCGGGGCCGCCGTCGTCTTACGTTCTGGCCCGCCAGATGGGCGGCGGCGCCAAGCTCATGGCCGCCATCATCACCGTCACAACCCTGGCCGCCATGGCCGCCATGCCGCTGGCGTTGCATTTCATGAGTTCGTGACAATCGTACGCGATTCCGTTAGACCATCGGCCATGCATAACTATTTGGATTTTGAAAAGCCCATAGCCAAGCTTGAGGGCAGGATCGAAGAGCTGCGCCATTTGGTGGACGGCGGCGATCTCAACATCGCCGAGGAAGTGACCAAGCTTCAGGCCAAGACCGACAAACTGCTGGGCCAGACCTACGCCAAGCTCAACGCCTGGCAGAAGACTCAAGTCGCCCGCCACGCCGACCGGCCCCACTCCCTGGATTACATCGCCGGCTTGATCGAGGACTTCACGCTCTTGGCCGGCGACAGGGCGTTCGCCGAGGATTGCGCCATTGTCGGCGGATTGGGGCGCTTTAGGGGGCGCTCGGTGGCCATCATCGGGCATGAGAAGGGGGCCGACACCCAGGCCCGCATCACACACAATTTCGGCATGGCGCGGCCCGAGGGCTACCGCAAGGCCCAGCGCATCATGAATTTGGCCGACCGCTTTTCGCTGCCGGTGATCACCCTGGTGGACACCCCGGGCGCCTATCCCGGCGTTGACGCCGAGGCGCGGGGCCAAGCCGAGGCGATCGCCCGCTCCATCGAGGTCTGCCTGTCCCTGAAGACGCCGCTGGTCAGCGCCGTCATCGGCGAGGGCGGCTCCGGCGGGG
>CAJXGZ010000098.1 GCA_913053795.1 uncultured Rhodospirillales bacterium
TCCAGGTTCATTTGCCGCGAGTTTTTCAGCAGCGTCGGGACACCGTCCTTACCAGAACGGGCTTGACTTATGTACAGCCAAAGCAGCGCGTAGGGGGCGAGCTTGTCGGTTCCGGTTTCGAACGCTCTCGCGAAATCGTTTTCCGCGACCTCTATTCTGCCGTTATAGAAATACAGGATTCCCCGGCTTAAATACGCATCGGAATAGGCTGGCGTCGCCTGTATGGCCTTGGTGTATTCCTCGATGGCTAAGCCGGAATGATTCATTTGCTCATGAGCCCATCCGCGTCCGTAGTAAGCTTGGCCATAAGAAGGGTTCGCCTGAATAGCCTGGGAGAAGTTGCGAATCGCCTGCTCATGGTTTCCTTTCCCTTCTTGAGCCCAACCGCGCCCGAAATAAGCCTCCGCGTAGTTTTGGTCGAGTAAGATTGCTCGGGTGTACTCCTGGATGGAGAGGTCATAAAGTCCCTCCCGCTCAAACTCTTTCCCTCTCTTATTATAGGTCGGCGCATCGGAAGGCTTTCCAAGACCGGTTACAGGGGGTGTTTTTATGGTGAGCGATTTTTTCTTCATGGCGGAAGGGAAAGGCGGAAAAAACGCTGCTGTTTTTTTCGGTTTCCGCGGAGGTATGCTTACCCTTTTCCGAGACGCTGTTTTTGGCGTTATTGAATTTGGCCTTGGCGTTAGCTTGGGTCTCGCCACGACAATCTTGGGAGGCGGCATTGGCGTCAACGCTGCGGTTTTTTGTTCGACAGGCGCCTCTGAAGGGGTGGCCTCATCTGGCGCCGCAACAGGCTTGGACCGAGGGGAAGAATCCGGGAGAGACGAAGGCTGCGCGGGCGGCGTCAACGCCTGCGTCGACGCCGCGGCCCGAGCCTGACCGGCTTCGCCCTCTTGCCCCTCGACGACAGGCGGCGGCTCCGCGGACCTTGGATACCATAAGAAAGCGCCGGCGCCAGCGATGACGAGAGCCACGCTGCCGGCGGCGATCAAGCCCTTTGAGCGATTATCCTCGGTTAGGATGCCGCCAAATGTAGACACCGTCTTTTCAGTTGGCCCGCCTTTACGCTCTCGCTCGGATCTTTTCAGCGCATCGAGGATTAGAGACATGGCTTTATCAAATCTTTCCTGGAGGCTTTATCTAAGGTTTACTTAGAACGGGAATGGTCCCATCCCCAGCCAGCGTATTGATATGGATAAACGTCAACGCCCCAACGTTTCCGTCACCGCGCAGCTTGCGGCTGATATGGAAGGCGGCGACTTGGTTTTTCAAAACTTCATCGAAGCTGTCCGGTTTATCCGTTTCGATGTATTCACCCTGGATTTCCTCCAGACGCTTCCGAAGCCAAGCCACGTCCTCGCCCTGCATGCCGGGCTTGAGGTCGCGCCAGTAAACCGGCGGCGGCTTCCAAAAGACCATGTAATCTCCAGACCAGAACGGCGTGATGTTGCGAATGTCCGCCACGATTCCGCCACGCCCCACATCGAGCGTGACATTGTTTCCCTCAAGGGCCGAAACAACAGTGTAAATCCGTTCTCCCTTGCTGGTGACAAGATTAATCAAGGCCGGCCGATTGATGCTTTTCAAGGCGGCCCAGTCGCCATGCCGTTGCAGACACCTCAGGCCCACATACTTGGCGTCCGTACAGGCGTCAAGCCCGCCAAGGGTGTTGTGCTCAACGTTCCACATGGCGAAGAGCCTGGATAACGCCGCGCCAAGATCGCGCGCCATCTCAGGATTTTGGAACATATCTTCAATGGTGTCGTCCAACACCGGCGCGGCCCCCCTCACGGCGCCGGGCGGAGCCGCTGCGGGGGACGGAGCCGTTGCGACGGGTTTCCCTTCCTTAACGATTTTCGCCTCTGGCGCCGCGGGCGCCTTTTGGACCGGAGGCTGCAAAGGCTGGTCGGTCCCTTGCATTTTCAACGGATCAAAAATCACAAAGATCGCCAAAACAGTCACCAGCAGGGCGGCCGAGACGGCCAATCTTTTCACAGGCCGGCGGGAGACGCCAAGGACCTCCTTTGAGGCGGTGCGCGCGATCTTTACGTCAACATGCTTTACGCCCATGGCGTAAGCGCCGAGTAAACACCGTTCGCAAATACTGTTGATCAGACGGGGAACGCCGCGCGATAGGATAAAAATTTCCGAGATGGAGTCGGAACTGAAAATACCCTCGGCCAATCCCGCGATCTTAAGCCTGTGCAGAATGTACGCCCTTGTTTCGTCAGGGGTCATGGGGTCAAGATGATAGCGGGCGGTGATGCGCTGGTTGACTTGGCGCAATTCCTGGCGTCCCAGAAGGTTCTTCAATTCGGGTTGGCCGATAAGGATGATTTGCAACAGCTTGGTGCTGGAGGTTTCCAGGTTGGTCAGCAGACGCACCTGCTCAAGCACCTTGGGACTAAGGTTTTGCGCCTCGTCGATGATTAAAACGGCTCGCCGCCCCTTGGCGTGGGACTCAAGAAGGCGCCCATTGATGGCGTCCATCAACGTCTTGAGGCTATTCGTCGTTTCCGGATAGGAGATTTCCATCTCATCGCAAATGTTCGCCAGCAAATCGAATTCGTTCAGGCGTGGGTTGACGCAGAGGGCGAGGTCAACGGAGTCGGGCAACCTATCCACCAAACATCGGCTGATGGTCGTCTTGCCGGTTCCCACCTCGCCGGTCAGAAGAACGAAACCGTTGCCTCCCTGGACGCCATAGATCAGGTGCGCAAGCGCTTCCTGATGCCGCTTGCTCATGTACACATAGCGCGGATCCGGCGTGTTGGAAAAAGGGTTCTCTTCGATGCCGAAGAATGAACGAAACATATTGCTAAGAACCCGTCAGCCTATTGTTCGGCCAAGCGTTGAAGACGGGCGTGATCCCTTATGACAAGACTTCTGTGTTTTCGTTCAACCACGCCATCGCGGGCTAGTTTGCCGATGGCTTCGGCGACGATTTCCTTTTCCGTGCCCACCCAGGAAGCGATTTCGGCGTGGTTTGGAATGTTAACGATAATCCATGAACCGTCGCCCAGGGTGTTGGGTTCGCAAATTCGCAACAACTCGTAATAGATTCGCTGGTGAGGCGTGAGGGTGCTGAGCGTGGTGAGCCGGGAGTTCAGGGTGCGGATAAAGCCGGCGAATCTCTTCAAAAGGGCCAGCGACGTCTCGGGACACTCCAACATGAGCTCCCGAAAGACCTTGCTGGGCAACTGGGCGACAAGTGAAAACTCCAAGGCGGTAACCCGCGCCGAGCGTTTTTTTGAATCTATGGCCGACAGTTCCCCGAAAGAATTTCCTGCGGAAAGCTCAGCCAAGGCGATTTGTTGGTTCTCGGACAGGAAGTCCATCGCCTTAACCTTGCCCTTGGCGATGAAATAAACGTCAGTGGAGGTGTCGGCGAGGTCGATAATGATTTCGTTAGGGGCGAATTCCAGCCATTTGCATTTCTTCTCAAGCTCGGCGATCTTCCCCGGTGGAACCTCAACGAGAAGGGATACGCCATCAAGGCTTCTTGCAGAATCAATAAGCTTGGATTGTTTCCTGGCCAAAACCAGATCACCCTGTTTTACGACTCAAGAACTTCAAGAAATAAATTCACCAATTCATTTTCGCAAAGCATCCACATTTACGCAATGCGCAATAATTCAGAGCAATCGTATTTCGCGGTCAATCAATGAAACTAACTGGCTTCGCCTTGACGAAAACTTGCCTGCCCCCCGAACTCCGCGACCGCATTACCTGGGACAGTCCCCTCAACCTAGAGCATCATGGTCAAATACGATTGCCCAGCGCAATGATTGGTTTCATTCATCGTAGGGGTCTTTTAGCGGGCGTTGATTTCTTTTTTTTATGAAAGAGGTAATAGAAGGCAAGGTTGTTGCGCACCGTTTCCTCGTCAAGATCCATTTTTGAAATGGCCTCGGCTTCATCAAAATCCCCCTTGATGCCGTGGAAAAGAGCGAGATTTTGGCGAATCTGCGGGTTTTTTCGCGAGATTTTACTGGCCTGTTTAAGTGTTGCGATGGCCATTTTGATTTTTCCCTGCTGGGCGGCGGATATGGCCATGTTATTGAGGATGACGGGGTTGTTGGGAGAAAGCTCGTTAGCGATACGGTAAGCCTCCATGGCTTTGTCGTACTGTTGCAACACGTCATAGGAAATTCCCATGGCGGAATAGGCCTCCCAATTGCCGGAATCTTTTTCAATGGCGATTTTCAGATAACCGATGGCGTCGCTGGCCATTCCCGCCGCCAGTTTAGCCTTGCTTAGCTCAAGCAGGTATGGCGTCAGTTCGGCGAAGGATTTCCACTTCGCCTCCATAACCTTGACGGCTTCGCCGGCCGCTCCCCCGTAGCGCAAGGCTTTGGCCAATTCCAAAAGCACCCCAAGGTCTTCCGGGTGTTTTTGATGCAAGTTGCGGTAATGAAGGGCCGCCGAAGGGTAATCGGATTTTTTCTGAGCCTCGGCCGCCGCATGTTGAATGGTTTCCGTTATCCCCTCTTCTTTATCATTGCCGGCGCAGCCGCCAATAAGGGCGGCCGCAAGAAAAAGAGCCGTTGATTTGCGAAATAAACCAGCCATGACGAATAATGATGAATGGAGCCTCTTAAATTTCGGTGAAGGGCCGAAACCTGAAGCGCGATGCGGCGCCAAATTTTGTCGGGATGAAATCATATTTCTTTCTAAATTCCGGGAAACTCAAGGCCGCCATGAAGTGAACGAAAAAACCATATTTTCCTCAATTTTCCTCAACGGCCATTGTGATTCGATCACTATCATTTTCCTCAAAAATGGAGTATAGTATATTTTGTTGTTTTTTTCAGGAAAACAGTAACTCCATGAGAAATATTGAGGCGAAACAAGCCACTGCTAGAAAGCGTGGCGCTTTTTTTCCGAAAATCTTGGTCAACGCATTCTCCAGTTTCCATCTTCCTCCATTGGCGAAGAATTTGGTCCGTGACAAAAGCGGCGTCATCGTCATCATGTTCGCGCTCTTGCTGCCTGTGCTTCTGGGTGTCATCGGCATCGGCGTCGAGGTCGGCGGTTGGTATCAATCCAGGCGCGGTCTGCAAAGCGCGGCCGACGCCGCCGCCATCGCCGGCGCCTATGGCGTGAAAAGCGGCGATAGCGAAGCGGCGGCCTACGCCAAGGCCAAGCTTGAGGCGGAGCGCAACTGGGGCGGCGCCTTCACCGCAGGCGAATTCAATACCGACATCATGCCCCCGACCAGCGGCGCCTACACCACGGACTCAAGCGCCCTTGAAGTGGAGCTGACGAAATCGGTGTCCTTGATGTTCATCAAGTACCTCATGTCCAGCAGCTCCATCACCATCAACGCCCGCGCCGTGGCGACGGTTTTATCGGGCGGCGATATCTGCTTAATGGGCAAGGACACTTCGGACACGGGAATCGATTCTGGCGGAAACGCCACGGTTAATGTGGACAATTGCGTTGTGGTGTCCAATTCAAGTGATCCCGACGCCATAGAGGCGACCGGAAACGCAACGCTGATAGCGGACTGTTATTATGTTGTTGGCGGCGTCTCGGACACAACGCAAATGACCTTTGACGCGGGCTGCTCTCCCACCCAAAACGGGGCGCCCATCACCGACCCCTACGCAAGCCTGACGGACCCCAACGCCGCTTGCGACTATCCCGGCGGCTTAACGGTTAATGACGGCTCGTCGAATCCCTTCGATGGCTCCTTCATCGACCCTAAAGTTTTCTGCGGCGATCTTTGGGTGCAAAATGGAGAAGTTACTCTAAGTAATGGAATCTTCGTTATCGATGGCGGCGACCTGAAGGCCAATGCAAACGGCATCCTTAGAGTTGTAAACGCCACGATCATTCTTAAGAACGGAGCCCGGATAAATAATTTCAACGGATCGTCACTCATAGAAATGAGCGCGCCGACGTCCACCACCGTTTCTCCCATCGACTCTTCCACGCCCGGCGTCTGGCAGGACATCCTTGTTTATCAGGACCGCGACACATCGAACACCTGCACGGGCAACAACTGCAATTCCCTTAACGGTAATTCTTCATCGACGTTTAATGGCGTTATGTATTTCCCCAACCAGGAAATAAACATCCAGGGCGGAAACACAAGCTCTGGAAACTGTGTGCGTATTATCGCATTACGGATAGGGTTCAGCGGCAATAACACCTTTAATATTGACAACAATTACTGCTCCAATTTCGCAATCTCCATGACTGTTCCCGGCGGCGTCGGTCTTGTGGAATGACGAGAGGCATGGAAATCATGATTAAAGCCTTGAAGAAAAAAATCACGGCGTTGGCTCATTCCGCGAAAGGCGTGGCGGCGGTGGAGTTCGCCCTGCTGGCGCCTATTCTCATCGTCGTCATGTATGGAGTCTATGATTACGGCCAGGCCATGCTCAAAAAGACGGAACTGCACAGCGCCACCCGCGCCGGCGCCCAGTTCACCTTAACCGGCAGCACCGATTCAGCCGCCATAACCACCGTCGTTAACGCCGCCACCAACCTCACCCTTTCAAGCGTCACCGTAATCTGCAATTGCGCGGACACCACGACCGGCGCGGTCACGGCCACGGACGTCTGCAGCGCTCTCACCTGCACGTCCCCGGACGCCAAGCTGGCGAACGTCAGCGCGTCCTATTCTTATGATTTCCTGTTCGGCGCAACGACCCTCAACCTTTCCGCCAACACCACGGTGCGCATTGAATGAAAAAAATGCGAAAAATATTTCGCTGCCGCCGCGGCGCCTCCGCCGTGGAGTTTGCGCTTGTCGCCCCGGTTTTCCTTCTGTTGATCGCGGTCATCTTTGAGTTTGGACGGGTCATGTGGATCAAGAACACCATGCAGTACGCGGTCGAGGAAGCCGGGCGTTACGCCATGGTGAACTCCACCGCGATTATCGCCAACTCGATCAGTTACGAAATATATATTCAAAACACCCTAGGGCCGTCCAAGGTTGTGGGGGCATTTTCCAGCGACGTTTCCTTTACCACCTTATATGACGCCCTCACCGACCCGAACGCGATCACAATGCAGATTACCGCAAACTACACCTATGCGCCCTTGGTCTCCATTATCCCGTCGGTGTCTGTCCCTCTGTCCGCCATGTCAAAGGTTCCCCTCAATCCATAAGGGCCATAACGGGAAAAGTGAGCGCTTTAATAGACGCCCGAGAATAATTACATCTGGAAGGAAAGTGGTTTAAAGAATCGTTCTTCTTTATCGGTGCGCCCATGTCCGAAAAACTCGAAAGCCTTGAAAGCCTCGCCCGACTGGCGAAGGAGACCTCCGCTGAAAAACGGCGGGAGCTATTGCACGAGGTCTCCAACCTGTTCCTGGAAAAGCCCGAGGAAATAAGCAGCCGCGAATCGGACTACTTCGCCGACATCATGGGCAAGATCGCCTTTGATTTGGAAATGGAGGTGCGCAGGGACATGGCGGAGCGGCTGGCCAAGGTGGACGCCGCCCCTCACAAGCTGATGAAAATGCTGGCCAACGACAAAATCGAAGTTGCGCGGCCGGTCCTCATGGAAAGCGGCGTCCTCAATAACGCCGATCTTATCGAAATCATCAAGCGCCATAGCCAAGAACACCTCATGGCGGTCTCCGTCAGAAAGTCCATAAGCGAAGACGTCACCGACCACCTTGTGGAAAGAGGCGACGACTCGGTTCTTGAAACCCTGACCCGCAACGAAGGCGCCGCCTTTACACAAAAATCCTTGGAAATAATGGTGAACAGGGCGGAGGACAACGAGACCTTGCACGAGCCGCTCATCAAGCGCGAAGACATCCCGGCGTATATGAAGCACCAGATGTTCTTGTTTGTGTCCTCGGCCCTGCGCAAACACATTCTTGAAAACGTCGAGGACATCGACGAAAGCGAAGTGGACAAGATGATTGAAGAGTCGCGCGCCGCTCTCGACTACCAAGGCGGCGAAGAAGCTTTAAGTCCCGCCGAAAGATTCATCATCAGGAAAGAAAACTTTAAGCAGCTTAACCATGACCTCTTGGTGCAGCTTCTGCGCCAAGGGAAAATCGCGGAATTCATCGCCGGATTGGGGCGCCTCGCCAATATTGATACGGCGGCGGCGCACCGCATTACTTTTGACAAAGGCGGGGAACCCCTTGCCGTGGCCTGCAAGGCCATCGGCATCGACCGCATTACTTTCTCCGATTTGCTCTTGCTCACCAACCAAGAAGGCTTGCGCGATCAAGCGGAAAGGGACGACTTAATCGGCGTTTACACCAGAATCACCACCGAAGCGGCGCAAAGGACCATCCGCTTTTGGCGCACCCGTAAACAAATAATGAAAAACCTGGGGAAAAAATAAGCCGGCGCCT
>CAJXGZ010000099.1 GCA_913053795.1 uncultured Rhodospirillales bacterium
TGCGTCCCTCCATTCCAGGGAGAATAATGCACCATCAAATGCCGGGACTAAACACCTAGAACAATGTCGCTATCGTAAGAAATACGACAATGGTCAGCAGGGCATAACCGGCATAGGAATTGATCCGGCCATGGTGCATATTCGCCAAAATGCCCGCGATCCATTGCGCGGCGCTGGACAGGGGGCGTAACACCAAGCGGTCAACAAGGTGGACTTCCTCTCGATTTCGCTGAATTGCAATTTGAAAATGTTCAGCGATATTTTCGCGTCTGTCAACGATGTTGGGGCGCAGTATAGCCTCAAAAATTACCCTGACCGGTTGGGCGAATCCGGTCGCGGTATAGGTCATCTCCGGCAACAGACGCCGGACGCCGCCATCCCATCTGGGTCGCCGTTCAGTCTTGCGATGGCGGGCGGCGAAAAGCCAGACAAGCCCCGCGGTTAATCCGAGAAGGCCGACAAGCGTCACGAACATATACGAGGTGGACATGGCGAAGACTATGGGATTGGCTTTATTGCCGCGATGCATGACGACCATTCCACGGGCCGCTATGACATCGCTGCCCACTTGAGCGCCGATATCGCGGGTTTCAGCGATGAATTTTTGCGGCAATTGGGCGACGGCGGCCTTTTTGTCGAAAAATGGCGGAACAAGTGCGGTGGTTGCGCTGGCGCCGGTAAGGGGTGTGACCGTCCGGTCTATGGCCGGGATCACATACGTTGGCAGTATTCCCAGCGTCAGGCTGACAATCGCCAGGAACGCCATGGCGACGAGGGCCGACTTGCCGGTTTCCGTAGCTCCTGATGCATCAGTCGAACGCGGCATCCCGAGAAAGCTCATGGCGAAAACCCGGACGAAGCAGGTGACCGCCAGCCCGGCGGTGAGGGCGAGCGCAACGCCCGCCACGACAAAGGCTATTTTGACGCCAAAAGAGGCCAGTTCGACGCTGCGTAGCAGCGATTGAAGGGTCAGCCACTCACTGACAAAGCCGTTGAATGGCGGCATTGCGGCAATGGACAGGGTTCCCACCAGGAAGAAAAGCCCGGTCCAGGGCATCCGCTTGAGCAAGCCGCCCAAACGATCGAGATCACGGCCGTGAGCCTGGACGTCGACACTACCGGCCCCCATAAAGAGGAGGCTCTTGTACATCGAATGATTGATCATATGGTAAAGGCCGGCAATCAAGGCAATAGAAGCATAAACCGGTTGGCCCAAGGTTTGAAAAATTAAGCTTGCACCCAGTCCGACACTGATGATGCCCATATTTTCAATGGAACTATGAGCAAGGATTTTCTTTAAATCGGTTTCGATTGTCGCGTACAAAATACCCACGAGTGAGGAAATTGCGCCTATAATCATAACCACGATGCCTGGCCCCGATGTAGCAACAGGCATTAGGTCAAAATTCACGCGCAAAATTCCATAGATGCCCAAGTTCAATATGACGCCGGAAAGCAGGGCGGAAATATTGGCCGGGACGACCGGGTGCGCCCTGGGAAGCCAGAAATTCACGGGAACAAGGCCGACTTTTGTGGCAAAGCCAAAGAAGGAAAGCAAGAAGACCGCCCAACGCAAACCTGGGGTAAGGGCCGGCGCCGCTGCTCTTATCGCGGAAAAGCTGGTTGAGCCCGCCTCATTGGCGAGAATGATAAACGCCAATGCTATCGCCAAGGTGCCGACTTCACCAACGGCCAGCATAAGATAAGCAGCCCTTCTGGTTTCCCCTCGCTTATATTCCGTGTTCACCAGTAAATAACACAGTATGGACATCGTCTCCCAGGCAATCAAAAAGGAAAATACATCCCCGGCAATCGGAATCGCGATAATTGAAACGAGTAAGGCCAGGTAGGAAATGCTGAAGGCCTTCAGGTTGATGTGACCGATATAGGCTTTGAGGTATCCACTCGAAAAGAGGGAAACCGCTATAATAGCTATGCTGGACACCACGACAAACAAAGCCGAGAGCTTATCAGCGGCAAACTGCAAAACTCCCAGCTTCGGCAAGGACCACAGCGAGAAACCGCCGATACCGCCTTCACTCAAGCCTATATAGCCTGCAATTAGGCCGGCTAGGCCGGCGAGGATACCGAACATCGCAAGTATCCCTGGAATTGAGCGCTCGCGTACGAAAATCGAGACTAAAATGCCTATTCCGCTCAATGCAAAACAAAGAAAAAGAACATATTCGAAGGTGTTCATCATCCAGCTTCCGCTGTCTTTTTAGTTGATTTGAGACTCGGCGCGAGCGCTTGCGCCGCATCCTTGCGTCCGGCGAGAACCAGCAGGCCGTGCAGTATGGCCAACGGCGGCGGCGGACAGCCGGGGATCGTCACATCCACCGGCAGGACGTCGGCGATACCCGCACCGGTCACAAAACCGGAGCCAAACACGCCGCCGCTTATGGCGCAGGCGCCTATGGCCATGACGCGTTTGGGTGTGGGCATCGCATCGTAAGTCTTTTGCAAAGCCACCTTCATGTGGTCCGTCACCGGACCAACCACTAACAGAAGGTCCGCCTTGCGCGGCGTCGGCGTGATGAAAAATCCCAGCCGGTGTATGTTATAATATGGATTGTTGAGGTGCTTGATCTCGTTGATGCAGGCGCCACAGCCGCCCGCGTCAATGACGCAAATATAGATGGAGTGTTGAAAAGCCCCGGGGACGCGCGACCCATCGTCACGGATGGCGGTCCATTCGAATCCGTCCTCCCACGGCGCCGGTTTCGCCACGTTCCGGACGCAGCGAAAACAATGAACGCAACGCCCGCGTTCCACCACCAGCCGGCCATCGACATGGCGCAGGGCGCCCGTCGGGCAATCGTAACCCAGCGTATCACCGGCATCCTCTCCCGGGCGCATTGCCCGCGGCAACCCCGGTGAGACGCCAGGGGCATCCTCCGTATGCCGGGGGTAGCGCGTTGTCACCACCCCGGTCTTTAATCCCTTGATGATCCATCTGCTCATGCCATTACTCCCGAGCTACCGACTTTAACCCCATCAGCGATCATTTTCCGCCACCGACAGACCGAATGTCGCCAGAATGATCGGAAAATCCTGAAAGGTGAAATACTCAACCGCCAGATGAAATCCGTGCCAGTTGGAAAACGACGGTGTCAAAAAATGATAGCGCTCAAGAGTTCCGTACTCATCGAGCCGCAGCCAATTCCACATGCCGCCACAGGGGGCTTCCACGCCCGCCAGCGCTTGTCCCGCTGTTGCCTCGCACGGTGCGAATACGGCGCCCGGCGGTAAGGCCGCGACGGCCTGCTCCATGATGCGCGCCGACTGCGCCGCTTCGGCTAAGAACAGGCGAAGGCGGGCGTAACCGTCGCCCTCCGTTTCGCATGGAACCTTGAAATCAAATGACTCATAGCCTGAGTATGGCTGTATCCGCCGCAGATCGTTGCAATAATCCGATGCCCGGGCCACCGGACCGGCGAGCCCGAAGCCGCGGGCCTGATCTCGTGTGACCATTCCCACTTCTTCGAGACGATCCATAAAGCTACTGGTGTTTATCAGGGTGTTTTTGATCCCGTCCAGACGCCGAATGATGTCCTGGGCATTGACGGCCACTTCGCGGCATGCCTGATCGTTCATATCCAGGCTTAAACCACCGGGAACCGTAAGGCCGAACAGATAACGATGACCGGCCAGCCCTCCGGCAAGGCGCAGCGCTTCCTCTTCCAGGATTGCGACCTGGCTGGCGGCGACGACCAGGCCGGTTGAGTTGCAAATACCGGCAATCACGCCGAGATGATGGCGCAAACGTTCCAGTTCGGCGAAAAAGATGCGCAATATGCGGGCGCGCCCAGGCGCTTTTATATCGGCGAGTTGCTCCACGGCCAGACAAAAGGCGAGAGCATGAGCAAATGCCGTGTTGCCGGCAAAGCGTTCAGCGAGCAGCAGCGCTTCGTCAATTTTGCGTCCTTCGGCAAGCTTTTCCACGCCACGATATTTGAAAAAAAGCCGGGGAAAGGCGCGAATAACCTCCTCGCCGGTGGTTTCCAGTTGAAAATGCACCGATTCGGTCGCGCCGCCGAAGACGGGGCCGATCGGCATGATGAACGCCCCCGGCGCGGTTAGTATCCGTCGCGGACGCCATTCGCGGTTCGGCAACCTGTTCGCCAGCGCCACTTCAGGGTTGAAGCCATTGCGCATGGGCGCAATCCCCTCCTGCCAGGCGTTGTCATGGAGGATGAAGTCGCCCAGAAGCGGATGGCCTTCAAAGGTCAAACCATAGAGGTCTTCGGCTTCGCGCTCGTGCCAATCGGCGGCATGGACTGCTTCGCTGATGCTGGGAAATGTCGCCTCTTCAAGCGGCGCCCCGGTTTTCACCAGCAATATTTCGGGGCCGGTAAACAGGTAGCGCAGTTGCCAGTTATGGGGATGTTCCTCGACGATCAAGCCGGAGAAATGATAATTCTTCTGATTGAAAAGCCAGTCGCACAACCTTTGCAGCGCTTCGCGGCGGCACTGGATTTCGGCGCCGCCTTTGCCACTATGGACGACCCTCTCGATAGCGCCGGGAAACATGGACCGGGCCTGGCTCATCAATTCCTCGATGTCCATTATCCCCCCCCCAACGACTTAGCGGCGAGCGCGGCCAAGGCCGCCAGACCATCAGGGATATAAACGCCCAACACCAGAATGGGAACGGCGGCAACGATAAGCGTGATTTTGCAACTGAACGGTAGTGCGCCACGTTGCCCCGCGTCCCGGCTCGCCGGCTCGCCGGCGCCCAGCGCCATGCGGCTGACGTGGTTCATTATGGCGAAAAAAGCGATGGCGATGAATATCGTCAGCAGTCCCACCACCAGATAGTCACCATTCTGCAAGCCGGCTTTCAGGATCAGAAACTCGCTCAGAAACAGGGGAAAAGGCGGCGCTCCGGCGATGGCCAGTCCAGCCAACAGAAGCGCCGCGCCCGCGAGCGGCGCTTGGCGCACCAGGGCGCGCACGGAAGCGATGTTGCGGTTGCCGATGAGAAGCAGTACAGCGCCCGCGGCAAGAAAGGAAAATGATTTCGTAACCGCATGACCGACGATCTGCAACATGGCCGCTGAATGAGCCGAAGCGCCTCCCATACCGGCGGCGGTGAGGATGATGCCCATGTGTTCGATGGTGGAATAGGCGAACATACGTTTGTAATCGGTGATCCGAAGCAACAGGAAGGCCGCCGTGCCGACCGAGATCAGGCCGAAGGTCAGCAGCCATGTATCCGCCTGGATGGAGGGCACCGCGTTCAGGACAGGCAAGAGGCGCAGAATGGCATATAGGATGACGGTCGTCTCGACGCCGGAAAGCAGCGCACATACGGGTGATGGCGCTTGGCTATGGGCGTCGGGCAGCCAGGTATGCAGCGGCACAAGACCCACCTTGGCGCCGAATCCCACCAGGATGAATACGAATGCCGCCTTGAGCAAAACGGGTGACATCCTTGGCGCGACCGCGACCAATCCCGACCATGTATAGTGTTCGATGCCCGCTTGCCCCGCCGCCCAGAACAACAAGAAAAATCCCAGTAAGGCGATGGACGCCCCCATCAAGGTGAGGACAATGTACTTCCATGCGGCTTCAAGCGCTTCATGCGTGTTCTTAAATCCGACCAGCAGCACCGAGAACAAAGTGGTCAGCTCGACGGCAATCCAGACGATGTTCGGCTCCTGCATCAACGGCACCATGAGCATCGAAAATACGAATAGATTGAAATTTACATAGTAACGTCGCGAACCGCCGTTTTGCCTAAAATCCATGTAGCCAACGGAAAAAAACGCCGCCGTCACATAAATGAAGGCGACGAGCACGATCATCAGCGCGCTCAAACCATCCATGGCGACCCAGTAGGGGATAGCAACGAGCACGTGCGTTGGCGCCGCGATGACCTCAGCGGCCGCCCGCATTGTTATCGCCAGCGTGATCAACGCGGCGATGCACGTTGCATCCGCGCCAAGACGCGAGCGGGGATATAACTGCGCCAGCGCCGCGGCGATCAGGGGAAACGCTATCACCGTAAGCAAGATCATTCGTGCGGCTCCTCGCGCAAGCTGGACAGTCTGCCGACGGCGGTGGAACCGGTCCGTTCATGGACGGCGCGGGTTAGCACGCCGGCGACAAAGATCAATACAAGCACGTCGAATGCCAGCGCCAATTCGGCGATCAGCGGCAAACCCTGGGCAATCGCAATACCGGCGAAGAACGCACCGTTTTCCATGGCCAAAAGCCCCAGTAGCTGTGAAACCGCTTCCCGCCTGGTGGTGAGCGTCAAGGCGCCGATGAGCAGGCCCGCCAGGCCGATGGGTACGTTGATACGAATGGCGGACGCGGCCGATGCGGTTTCCACCCACGATAGGCTGAAGAAATAGGCCCCAATCGTCAGCACAAGCGCGATGAGCAGTGCCGATGGAATGGTTATGGCCTGTGATATTTCACGACGCGTATACACCTCTTCATTCAACAGCCGGCGTAAAAGCCACGGCAGAAAAAAGACCTTGGTGACCAGATTTATGGCGGCTACGGCCATCAGATGAATTGAAAAAGGGCTTAAGCCCAGCAATAGCGCGGATGCAGCGAGAAGCAGTGATTGCAGAATGAATAATTTCAGACAGGCGCGAATCTGGCGGGTGGCCAGGATACCGAAGGCGGCGATGATAAACAGTCCTCCGGCAAGCGCATTCAGATTGACGATATAAGTCATGATTGGCCCTATTCGCCGCAAGCCGTTAACCAGCGCACCAATTCATGGGCGCGATTATCGTGGGCGCGATTATGATTTTTTTGCGAAAAAGTCATTGGCTTTAAGAGAAGACGCTGGTCAGCATGGAGATAACCGCGATGACGAAGGCGGCGCTCATGAACTCGCTTATGCGGAACAGTCTGAGTTTGGCCAGCGATGATTCGACCAGCACCAGAAACAGGATAAAAAACAGAATTTTTATCATAACCAGTAAAATAGCCAACAAAATTGCCCCCCAGTCCATGGTTGAAGCTAGGCCCCACGGGGTCAAAAGGACATTGGAAAACACGATCATGAGCACAAAAAACTTCATCCAGCCGCCCCACTTCATCAGCGCCGCGCCACGCCCGGAATATTCCAGATCTTTGGATTCCTCGATCATCGCCAGTTCAAAATGGCCGGAAGGATTATCCACGGGGATACGCCCCTTCTCGGCCAGAATAAGCATGATGAAGGCGACCAGCAGCAGGATGTGCGATGGTTCGAAGAAGTTGGCCATCGGCGTTACCCATTTCTGCTGGACGATATAGGGGATGGTGGAATCAGCGACGAATGAGACCGAAAAGAAGACGATGAGAAACACCGGCTCCGCCAGAAAACCCACCATGCGCGTGCGGCTGGCGCCCATTGAGCCGTATGGATTGGCGGTATCCACAGCGGCGAGAGCGGCAAAAAAACCGCCCAGGGCCAGCACAAATCCGGCGCCGACCATATCGCCCATGAAGGCCCAAAACAGGGGATAGCTGGTGAGCACGGGAATCAGCAGGGCAACGAATATGGGGGCGACAAAAACAATATACGGCGTGACGCGGAATATCCACGAACTCTCCTCCGCCACGACTTCATCCTTGGCAAACAGCTTGCGCAGGTCGCGATAGGGCTGAAATATGCTTGGCCCCCGTTTGGACTGCACGATTTCCTTCAAACAATTGAGGACGCCGACGGCCAACGGTGAGAACCCCATGACCACCAGCACTTGCAAGATGTTAAACAGTATATGCTTGACCATTACCGGCGCCTTGCGATCAGGGATGGCGTCCGGCTGTTAGTCCACCAATCGGGGCAACCGCCGACATCCGCGTTGGACTCTTGCCGACAATCCGGACAGTCGTACGACACGGGGATCACGCTTTTGATTTTTCTCTGAAACCGGGCCGTAAAGCCCCGGTTATACCGTCCGGCAACTCCGGCAACGAAAGCCGGATATTCGGGAGGGCCACAAAGGGCATGCCGATCAATGATATTTTCGCCAAAAACCGACAGATAGCTATGAATTTGGCGTCAGCTATGAACACGTGCGAATCCTTCCACGCATGGAATATGGCAGGAGTCATTAGCACGATGGCGACAAGGGAACTCCATCCCGTCGTTTCAGGAATTGGAGCATATTACATGGACCGGCGCAAGCAGCCAGCAATTCTAAATACCAGGGGCCAAACTCATTTAATTCATGGTTTCCGCAAGCGATTTCCGGGGAACAGAAGTTCGCGGCCCTCCTCCCATAACCCCTTAAAAAAGAATGGTGCCCCCGGGGAGACTCGAACTCCCACGCCGTTGCCGGCAACAGATTTTGAGTCTGCCGCGTCTACCAAT